>JBGCFT010000005.1:0-11408 GCA_045107085.1 Marinicellaceae bacterium
TCTTTGGTCACACATCCCCCAGATGAAATATATAGCTTTAGTGAAATTCTTTTCAATATCATACAGTATCTGACCTTGATTTGTCTTGTCCTTTTTAATAAATCTTTGATGGCTAGTGTTGAATCGGTGAATTTTCTCTCACTTAAATTAATTCTATTTATTTATATATTTGCTGGGAGAATTTAATAAACCATTTCACTTGTAATTATCAAGTTGTGTTATCCCACTTAATTTATCTATATTTATAATAATGAAATGAGGAATTAAATGAAAATTTTTAAAAATATACAATTAATTGTTGTTGGAGTGCTCACTGTTTCAACTTATAGCCAAGCTCAGTTACAAGAAGTCATAGCTGATTATCCATTAATTGAAGATTTAGTGGATATCACTGGAAATAACAACGATGTGTTTTTGGAGGGCAATCCAAATACACCCAGTTTACCAACAAGCGGGACATCTTTATGCAGCAATGGAATTTATATTATAGATCCAGATGGGCAAAACATTGAAACACCGATTATGCCTTTTTTTGATATTAACAACTTTACAATTGAAGTTGACTTTAAAGTGACTCAATTGCCTGGTGCAAATGATTTAAGACCTAGAATGCCCATCATTATGGGCAGTAGATTTGCAAGGTGGTTAGGGATTTACATAGATTCATCAGGGGTTATGGGGTTTAAATTCAATAATGATGTTAATAACTATAGGTGGTCAAATACCAGTTTACCAAACCTTGATGATTGGTATTCTTCAAAAATCAGCTATGTAAATGGTGATGTTGAACTCTATTTAAATGATATTTTAATTTTAACAGATAAATTACCTCCATTGAATACATTCCAAAATACTTTTAATTTTTCTGTAACAGATTTTTCAGAAGGCAATCCGTTGAATGGATGTATCAGAAATTTGATTATTTCATCGACTCCAGATGTGGTTTTTAAAAGCAGTTTTGAGTAAGCTTTATTCAAATATATAAGCTTTATTCTTTACCTTAACATTGGGTGGGTTGTGGTTGTTTTTCTCAAAATAATCATAACCTTGCTTGAGGTTTGTCCAAAAGCCAATCCATTTTGAATCTTTGTATTTATTCATGTTTATCTCATTCATTCTAAATGGAAAAGCATGGACTCTAAAAAAGGCTTGACCATTGCTTAAAGAAGCATCAACTATCGTATAAATTTCTTCAATCTTTTTATCTGTCATGGCATAACATCCCACTGAAACACAATCACCGTGTACCATAAGAGCGCTGCCTGTTCTATAATGGGCTCGATCATAGGCATTAGGGAATCCTAGATTAAATGATAAGTGATAACGACTATTTGGGTTGAGTTGATTGACTTTGACAAAATAGAACCCTTCTGGGGCTTTGCCATCGCCTTCGGCTAATTTAGGTCCTAATCCACCATAGCCAAATGTACAAATTGGATAGGTAGTGAATAATTCAAAGCCCTCGCCTTTTTGTATCCAAACTTCTAGTTCAGCTTCTTGCTTGAATATTCTAATATATACAGGATTGCCCAATACCAATCCTTTATTTTTAAATTGAGTCTCTAATAATGGCATCTGATTGGTTATTATAGATATTGAATGCGGGCTGGATGGAATCGACTGTGACATTGCTTTATGTGAAACACCTAAAATCAATATTATTATGATAAACATGTTTTTTTTCATATAATTAGGACACAATATTTTTTAATTGGTTCTTTAAGAGAAATAAACAATTTTTATAGATAATAGAACATAACTTCAGATTATGTTATTAATGTGTGATTAATCATTTTAAAAAGATTTAAATTCATGAAGAAATTTATTTCTTTTATTTGTCTATCATTTGACTCTCATGAACATGCTTATCTCATGCACAGCTGGAGTCAATGATTTAACACAAATCTCCATAGGTATAGCAAGTGTGCATCTTGGTCATATCAACGAGGCTGTTATGGCACATGAAATACTGATTAAGCGTTTAAAAAATCACAATGATTTAATATAGTTTGGAGTGTTTCAAGGTATTTTCCCATATGATATCCATCCATTAAGGCATGATGCACTTCTATTGATATGGGAATTTTTATTCGATTATTCTCAGGGTAATATTTACCAAATACTATTTTAGGAATTGAGTCATTTGTAGCATAGTTTCTGGGGTGAGAAAAACTGGTAAAAGATATCCAAGGAATGATTGAATAATGAATAATATCTATGTCATTGTTTCTGGCATCAAAATCTAATCTACCCTGCTTACTGAGTTTTATTTGATTGTGTGCATTTTGATGAAAATGTTTAAATTCTGAAAAGTAATTAAAATAGCAAAAGCTGAAAGTTTCATCGTCGTTTAAAATTGTGCTACCTGCATATATACTATCGCAAACGATGACCCCATCATCTTTTAGCCTGTATTTAAATTCATCCATTTGATTAGCTGTATGAATGGAGGCAAAAAGTAGACTGGTAGAAAATGAATAGCCCTCCTTGTTAACTTTTTCTACAAGTTGAGTCACATCTAATGTTGTACATATATTAAAAAAAGGATTTTCATATTTTTTAAAAAATTGGTATTGTTTTAATCTTGGCCAAGTTTTTAAATTGAGGTGTTGATACTTCATAAGATTGTTCAATATATAAAAAATAAGAATAAAGAGTTTGGATTGAGAGTATACAACATAAATATTTTTTTCAAAAAAAAAGCAGACTCAAAGCCTGCTTTTTTAATTCGTGAGAATAAACTCTGAAACGTATTGTTAACGTTTCGAAAATTGAACTGCACGTCTCGCTTTGCGAAGACCCACTTTCTTTCTCTCAACTTTTCTGGCATCACGTGTTAAGAATCCTTCTGCTCTTAAAGGCTTTCTTAACTCTTCATCACTTTCAAGTAATGCACGTGAGATGCCTAGGCGAATTGCGCCAGCTTGTCCAGTGTTACCACCGCCAAGAACTGTACAATTAACATCCCATTGTCCTACGATGTCTAATTTTTCAAAAGGTTGTCTGACAACCATTCTTGATGTATCTCTTCCGAAATAGTCTTCAATGCTTTTATCATTGATTACAATTTTGCCTGAACCAGGTGTTAGAAATACACGTGCTACAGAAGATTTACGTCTTCCTGTTCCATAATATTGTTGATTTGCCATGTTATTTTCTACCTACTTCTAAAGTGATTGGTTGTTGCGCTTCGTGTGGATGAGTACTACCTGCATAAACTTTCAGTTTGCGGTACATTGTACGACCCAAAGAATTTTTTGGTAACATGCCTTTAACAGCTGATTCAATAACTACTGTTGGATTCTTCTGTAATTGCTTTTCTAAAGTGATAGATTTCATATTACCCACATATCCTGTATGTTTGTAATAGACTTTATTTTTCATTTTGTTGCCAGTTACTGCTAATTTTTCTGCATTGATAACAACAATATAATCACCTGTATCAACATGCGGTGTATATTCTGGTTTATGTTTACCACGTAAACGTTTAGCAATTTCAGCTGCCATACGGCCTAAAATTACATTTTCAGCATCGATGACAAACCATTCGCGTTTGACTTCATCGGCTTTTGCACTAAAAGTTTTCATTATAAGTTATGCTCCTGAGCATGGTTATTCGTGAGTAGACTAAATGCCCTCATGGCATTTTGATTTAAACACTTATTTATATTACTAATTTTAAACAATTTTTTAGACTTTCGACTTCAAGCTTACCCAAAGAAAAAAGTTCGTTCCAAATTAAGAGCGGGAATTCTACAGAATTTATACTAATGGTGCAACTATTTTTCGGCTAATGCAGATAGATATGCACACAAATCAACATGTTTATTAATGTTTTTAGAATATTAACCTTATTTTAAACAAATACCACCAAAGTTTGATTATCGTATCATTGTTTTTAAATAATTGTATTGTGCTTTTCAGTTGATAATTTTTCAATTAATTTTCTACATGCTATTGCATGATTTTTCATATTGGGCAATTGATCTAGAGCTGAGGCCATTAATTGATAGCCGGCTACTAAATCGTGGTATTTGGGAAAATCTTTGTGAAGCCCATTAATTAATTTGATCACCATGACTGAATCTCCTTTTTCAGCACACATTGAAGCAATCATGTGTCTTTGTTCAGCACTTTTAGGCTTATATTTCGGGCTAATTTTAAATATTCTTTTAAGTGCATAAGGTATTTGATCTGATCTGTTTTCTTGGTTTAGGTAATGCAAATAATCAGATGCATAATTTTCCATTTCATGACTAGAATAAGTTGCCAGCAACAAATCAAAATACTTTTGTTTTAATTGCCGTTGTTCAGGGTATGAGCTTATACACTCTTTGAAAATCACAATGGCATCATTTAATTCTCCCTCTTTAATGAGAATCTCAACTTGCGACATATTTGATTCAAAAACCGACTTGCGAATGGTTTTATTACCTTGTGGTTTTAGGTCATCAAATCCCAATTCTTTATGATATTGATAAATCATATAGCCCATTATATGAAAGATAACAACCGTATAATAATTGCTCACAGAAGACTGTAGAATAATTGTAAAACCAGAAAAATCATTACCAATTAATTCATTAATAATTCCAACTGAAGCCATCATAATCATGATAAAACCCAATAATAAACCATAAGGCAAACCAACAGAGGATATTAATTTAAAAATAACAATGGGATTTAAGGCTTCAAATATATTTTCTGTTAATGCAAAATTAATCATCACAGCTGGCATTATTGAAATCAAAATAATGCCCACAATACTGGCAAACATAGGCCCTAGAAAATAAAAAGCTCCCCAAAAAACAAAAGCCAAAACAATCAACATAAATAATAATTGAAGTGCCAAAGAAAAGCCACCACCGAATGCTTCTGAAATATCTGGTGCTTCTAGGTCTCCATGTGATGTATTGTTTAAACAACTAAAACTGTATTTGAATAAAGCACTGGTTAATAACAAACTCCAAATAATTGCGAAGATACTGGGAATAAATCCAAGTAGGGTTGATAAAATAGCCAGTCCAATAATCAATATAGCAGAATTAGTATTCAATGGATAACGAAAACTCTCTTGCAGTCTTCTCCAAAAAGGCAAGATAGAATTTGTTTTTTCTAATTCCTCTATTTCATTTTTGCACAGATAACAACAATTGTTTTTTGAGTAATCATCTTGATTAATACAATTTTCGCACAAGTAAACTTGACAAGTATTACAGAAACCTGAGGCTGACTCGATTGGATGATACTGACAAAAACCAGGTGTAGAATTTTTTTTCATTTAAGATAACTCTTGAGCAATTAATGAATATTTATCTTTATTTTGATTGTCTTTTCTTTTATCAAAAATAATAGAAAGTTTTCGAGCCAAATTGCCTAAAGATTCATGTTTTTGTTCACTTTGATATAGCTTTTCAAACAATACTTCTGCTGTTTTATAATGGTGATTATTGGCCATAGTCCAGGCAAATGTATAGAGTTCATTATTATCTAACCCGTCTTGGTCATTGGGGTTGTTCATCCAAATATCATGCACTTGTTTTATTTGATTTTTGTTTAATCTCTGCATAGATAAAAGCCTTGACATCTCAAGTCTATAGTCTTTATTTTTTTGCATTTTTAAAAGCTGGTAACGCAACTTAATCCATTCAAATTTTGCACCATTTATTTTCATAAATTTATCGAGTGATTTTAAAGCTGAATTAAACTTATATTCTGATATATAGGTATAGATAATATTTAGGTCTATTTGTATTTTTGGAATATTTTGATCTTCTTCAATATATTCTTTATTCATCATTTTTGGATTAATAAGATAAGCAACAATCATCAACAATCCACCTGCTATAAATCCACCTGCATGCGCCATAAATGCAACATTTGATCCATCATTAGTGAAAAAATAATACAATTCTTTGCTTATATAAACTGGCAATAACAGCAAAGCGGGTGCTCGAAAATATCCTACAAATATAAAAAACCAATAAAAGAACTCTATTTTTCTCAATCGAAATACGCCTAAATACATAGCCATCACGCCAGAAATCGATCCAGATGCACCAACCAAAGGCGTTGTGCTAGATAAGTCCATAAATGAAAACAATAAACCAGCAGAGATACCTGAGATGAGATAAAAAGCCAAAAATTTAAGGTGCCCAATAGCAGCCTCGACTGCAAAACCACAGATGATTAAAAAAATCATATTTCCCAATAAGTGCATGATACCGCCATGCAAAAATTGGTATGAAATTAAAGTGACAGGGCTGATTTTATTGGGAATTAATCCATAAGCATAAGTACTGACAGAACGCATTTCATCGTGGATATTTTGTCTGGGTAATGCCCAAGTTTCTACATAACTCAGATAAAATAAACTGAATGCATTTTTATCTAAATATTGATAAAATTCGTTATCAGAAACAATACTATAAAGCAGCATAAACTCATTGCTGGGATCTTCTAAATTGTCATAATATTGCTGTTCTTTATTTAATCTTTCTTGCTGCTCATTAGATTTGAGATATTCTTGATAAACTGGCCACTCTTTTTCTAAAAAGTTTTGTTGCTTATATTCTAAAACAGCTCTAAAGGCCTTTTGGTCATCACCAAATTGATAGCCAAAAAATATCAAAATATTTAATATTATAATAATAAATAATACAATGGGAGCATGTTGCCAATCAAATCTTTTTTCAGTGGGTAAAATAACCATATATTTATTCTGTTGTTGTGGTGGCTTGGCCTAACAATGCTGCATTCATTGCATACCAGCACAGGGTTGCTGATTTAATCCTTGCAGGAAAGTTTTTAACACCTGCCATGGCATTGACTTGTTCAAGAGTTGAAATTGAATTGATGGTATTTTTTTTATCCATCAATTGACAAAAATCTCTAAACAATGACTGCGCTTCAGTAACTGATTTACCAATGAGAAAATTAGTCATAATTGAGCAAGAAGCCGTTGATATGGCACAACTTTCTCCATCAAAATTCATAGATTGTATGACTTCATCAACCACATTAATGTAGATAAAAACTTGATCGCCACAAATGGCATTTAAGCCTTCAGCCTTGTGAGTATATAAATCTGGAGTACCGTAATTGAGTGGTTTGCGATTGTGTTTCAAAATAGTGGCCTTGTAGAGCTGTTTGATATCCATATTTATATTTGAAATGAATTAAATGAAAAGGTAACAAAATCATGAATCCACAAAAGACTCAAAGTAAACAATATAAGCTGTATTATACTGGAATAATTTATTTTTTAACCAATTTATCATTAATTTTGCATTGTTCTTATGGAAATTTAAATAATGTGCCAAAATTTTTCACTTAGCAACCAAAAAATTAGAGCTGACAATCAAATATTCAATATTTTAAATAGCAATTACGCTTCAAGTATGACCTTGAGTTTAATGAATTTCCAATATTTTACTTATCAATCGTTCAACATCCTTCTTTTCCCTGGCATCAATGTGATTAATACCGGCTAACTCTGGAAATTTAGTTTTAATAGTTAATACAAGCTTATGCATAGAGCCCTTAAATTTATCGCAATGTGTAAAACAACAAAAGGATTGTAATTGATAGGTTTTAGAGCCGATGAAATTCAAATAATACTCTAAGTAACTTAAAGGATCTGGACGTGATAAATCTAACATAATCACAGCAGTTTTAGCGTGTTGGGTTAGTATACTCCAAGACTCTTCGGAACGAATTTTACTTGGTAAGCCAACCAGTTTTATTTTATGCCCATCTTTATCAAGCTCTCCATAATCAATGCGCTCAGAATTTTCTTCTGAAACAAAAAAGTTTGTCTTTAAATAATTGTCTTCACAAATGGATTCGATGGCTTTTGATTTTCCTGAACTCGGACTCCCTAAAAAAACAATTTGAAGTGATTGAGGATTAACCAATGTAAGCCTTTCAGTGATCACTTTATTGGTTTTGTTCTGGGTTACTTTATTTAAATTAACGGTGCTTTTTTCACCAAACAATGACTTACCAAAATCTAATAAAGATTGAAAATGGTTGTTTGTGCTTTCATTATTAGATTGATTTTCTATTATCTCTTTAAAATCATGGTTTTGTGAGATTTTATTCAACAATTCTCTTATATTATTGGTCGTAAAGGGTAAATTAATTTGGTAATCAAAAACAGTTTTAAGTGCTTCATTTTGATTGACTAAAATGGTAACTTGAGATTTGGTTTTAAATTTTTCTCCTAAATTTAATAAAAAATCACTGTGAATAAAGCACACATGACTTTCAATAAAATCATCCGCAATGACCCAATGATCATCAAGGGTCTCTTGCATTAAACCACAGTAGGTTTTTAGCCTGTTTGAATCAGACAAACCTAAGCCTGCTGTAGATAATATTCTATTTTCTTTCATTAAATTTGTGAGCAGTGGAAGTTAAATGGCTTCAATATCATTGATGCTATATTAAATAATTATAATACATTATTTTAAAGTTTTCATGTGATACATCAAATTCAAATAAATTTCTTTAAATCTGTCTTTAATCAGGTTATTTTGTTGACAACTCTATTACTGGACTAAATAGTTGATTATGTTAATATCTTAAAATAAAAATAATGAGACTGTTGTATGGATATGGGTAAATTAAAAATCTGGGTAGATGCCGATGCGTGTCCTAATGTTATTAAGGATATAATATTCAGAGCATCTGATCGCACACAAACTTTTGTTACTCTCATTGCTAATCAATATATTCAAACTCCACCCTCAAAGTTTATTAATTCAATTCAAGTTCAACAAGGCTTTGATGTTGCTGACGATGAAATTATTAAGCGAATTAAGAAAGGAGATTTGGTCATTACAGCAGATATTCCATTGGCATCTGAAGCCATTGAAAAAGGAGCGATCGGATTGAACCCCAGAGGCGATCTCTATACGAAGGACAACATAAAAGCACGTTTACAAATGCGTAATTTTATGGAAAGTTTAAGAAGCAGTGGTATCGATACAGGAGGACCTAAGGCGTTAAGTCATAAAGACAGAGAAAAATTTGCCAATTGTTTAGATAAAATCTTAGGTTAATATAAATTTTAATCTAACAAATCTTCATGAATTTCACCATCCCATGGATGCATCATCATGCAATCGAGTAAATGGTTGAATTGGAAAGGAAATTCTTTGATGACATTTTCAGGATCTGAAACCAAGTTTTTATCCACAATTAAACCAAATTCAACTTTTCCGTTATAAGAGAGTATACTTATTCCCATGCCTATTGTTCCATTTTGAGGCACCCAAAACATCACTTTTTGAACTTCAGCACCAGAAATATAGAGAGGAACTTGTGGCCCTGGAACATTCGTCAAAACAGTAGTAGCTTTTTTAGAAAACAAATCTAGCAACATATTTTGTACACCAGCAGGAGCCATTCCAATGGCACTTAATAATCCAAACGAAACAATCGCTTGTTTAGACTTTTTAAGTTCATTCATTTCGTTGTGAACATAGGCTAATCTGCGCAAAGGATCACTTTCAAATACAGGTAATTTCAAAAACACCAAGCCAAAATGATTGCCTAAGTTTTTAGCGTGTTCGAGAGGTCTTAAATTAACAGGAACAGTGGCATTTATAACTAACTTAGCTGGGTCTTGACCATTTTTAAGCATGTATTCACGCAAAGCTCCAGCGAGATTTGAAATCAAAACATCATTAACGGTGGTTCCAGTCGCATAGGCGATAGATTTAACTTTGTCAAGATCGATAGAGTCTGCCCAAGCAGCATTTTTACGTACACTTAATTTTGATTTAAAAACAGTTGGAGGATCATCTGGTAAAGTCAGTGCATTGAACAATTCTGCTGCAATATCAGTAACTTCGGAGACGCCTTTTTCTAGTTTTGAAGGATTTAAAAGGGTTTCAATGCCAATATCTTTGAGTTGATTGGCAAGTTTCATTGAATGATTAAATTGTTTTTTTGCCGGATTTATAACAGATTTCAAAACACCTAATTTTCTGTGATGTTCTTTGTTATTACTTTCAGGACTGAGGTTTAAACTTTTTTCTCTACTGGTACTCGTCATGGATAAAAGTACTTGAATTAAAGCAATACCATCGGCGTAACAATGGTGTATTCTGGAAACCAAAACAGGTCCATTTTCATAGTTTTCTACAATATGAAATTGCCATAATGGCTTAGATTTATCCAATGGAGTTGATGCCAAGTCGCTGACAAAGTCTTGTAACTCTGCATAGTTGGCTTTGCCAGGAAGTGCTACTCTTCGAACATGGCCTTTGATATCAAAAAACTCATCATCTTGCCAATAAGTTCCTGTTGAATTAATAACAGCTTTTTGTTTGAATCTTCTAAATGACAAAAAGTTTTTATCAATCATGCCGATAAATTCATCATAAACTGGTAATTTATCCAGAAACATCATTCCTGTAATCATCATTAAATTTGATGGAGATTCCATTCGCAACCATGCAGTATCGACTTTTCGCATGGATTCTTTGTGATTATCAAAGTAGTTAAACATCAGAAATGAGCAATTTTATTAGAATAATTTTCATTCTAGCATGGTCTTTATAGAATTCATGATTAATATTAAAATTGTTATTAAAATTGATTTATTTCTTATATTTTCGAGTTAGAATAGTTGCTTGATAAATATTTGAGCTCATAGTGTCTGAAGATTTACTAAAAATCCCTAATTTTAAACTGATTAAAGAAATTGGCCAAGGTGGAATGGCCAAAGTCTATTTGGGTGAGCAATTGCAACCCAAACGTAAAGTAGCTATTAAAATCGTTTCACCCAGTAATACAGACCCTAAAATACTAGATGATCTCAAACAAGAAGGCGACACAGTTGCCCAATTCAACCACCCCAATATTGTAACGGTTTATGCCTGTGGTTTGGTCGAGAACAATTATTACCTGGCCATGGAAATTCTTTCTGGCGGCGATCTTAAACAAAAAATCAGCTCCGAGAAACTTGAAGATGTCGAAGTCTTAAAGATCATGAAAGACATGAGCAGTGCTTTGGCTCATTCTCACCATAGAAAAACTTTACATAGAGACATCAAGCCTGAAAACATTATGTTTAATGATGAAGGCAAAGCGGTACTATTAGATTTTGGTATTGCTAAAGCTGAAGGCAAAGTCAGTGAATTCACTCGCATTGGCGCCGTTGTTGGGACTCCGCATTATATGAGTCCAGAACGGGCACTGGGCAAAGAAATTGATGAAAGGTCAGATTTGTATGCTTTAGGTGTTGTGATGTATGAAATGCTGATTGGTAAAAAGCTTTTCGAAGGAGAAGACACTTTTGCTGTGTCATATGCCCATGTTCATGAGCCACCTCCGGCATTGCCTGAAGATAAATCCGCTCTTCAACCTATTTTGGATAAATTATTAGCCAAATCTCC
>JBGCFT010000050.1:0-4125 GCA_045107085.1 Marinicellaceae bacterium
AGTTGAGGTTTCAGACACCAATGGAGTGCTGGTTGGTATGAATCAGACATCTCCAGCAATTGGATCCATCTCATTGTCAGCTGATGAAGATTATGAAACAGCTGATTTTGGTTATGCGCCTGGACCAGGTTCAATTGGTAACTTAGTCTTTTTAGATGCGGATGCTGATGGTTTTAGGGACCCAACTGAAGCAGGTATTGAAGGAGCGATCCTTAATTTATGGCAAGACGTTAATGGTAATGGCATGATTGATAATGATGGCACAGATAACTTGCTCAGACAAACAACAACTAATACAAATGGCAATTACAGTTTTAATGGATTGCCGAATGAAGCTTATTTAGTTGAGTTAGCTAGCAGTAATTTTGACTCAGGTGGCATACTGGAAGACACAATACAAACTTTTGGAACAGCCGATACAGATTCAAATGGTCAAACAAGCCCATATCCTGCTGTCATTAGTTCAGGCACTCCACAAATAATAACAGCGGATTTCGGAGTGGTCGGTGATTTGCCTTATAGTTTATCTGGAACTATTTTTGAGGACTCAAATGACAATACAGATTTAACTCCTGGTGAACCGTCAATAGAAGCCGCCGTGGTTACGTTATATCGAGACATTAATAGTAATGGCATCATTGATGCTGCAGACTCTCAATACGGATCGATTACCACTGATAGTTCTGGTTTTTATCAGTATGATGGCTTACCCAATGGTGATTATATTGTCACTTCTCACATTGATAATACCAGGGTAGCTGGATATGAACAAACGACACAGACTATCACAAATGGTTTGCAACTGGCTACTATAAATAATGCCGATTCAATTGAAAATGACTTTGGATACTTTAATGGTGGTGTCAGTACAACTGCTGTGACATTGGCCTACTTTGAATCTGAGTTGATAAACAATGAAGTCAACATTAAATTTGGAACCAGCACTGAAACTGGTAACTTAGGATTTACTATTTATCAAGAAGCTGCCTATGGAAAAATTGAAAATAGAGTCAATTTTATTAAAACGAAAACTGTTGATTCAATTCAATTATCAGACTACCAAAATAAGTTCCAATTGATAGATAGCCAACCTTTATGGATGACTGATACCGATATTAATGGAAAAGTGACTATTCATGGTCCATTTGAAATAGGGAAAAAGTATGGATTTAAAAATGAGCAGCAATCTATAGATTGGAATAAAATTAAATCAACACATTTTGCCAATAATAAGAACAGTCAATTGTCAGTCGATACATTAGATATTCATATTAATAAAACGGGTATGTATAGAGTCACACATGATCAATTGGTTAACATGGGATTAGATTTGACCGGTTACGAGTCTAAATATATTTCCCTCAAACAAAAAACTACAGATGGAAATATCTCAGTTGCTAGAACGATTAATGATAAAATATTTGGAGTTAACAGTTATATTGAATTTTTTGGCACAGAGAATAAAGGTTTTTATAGCAATAATAATGTGTATCAATTGTCTACTAATACACAAGAAAATCCAATTATTCCCAAAGCTGAAATTGAAGTAAAAGACATTTATCAGAGCGCTCATGAAAAAGCCATTTTTTCTATTGCTGATAATAATGAGTACAGTTATATTTCTCCAAATGGAGATCCTTGGTATCATCAATCATTTGTAGCAATAAATTCTCCATTGCAAACAGATGTTAATGTTGAGTTGAATAATTTATTTAATCCAAAAGCAACAATTGACTTTAAATTATTTGGAGTAACTGATTTTCCAGGCAGTGCCAATGATCATCATCTGAAAATAAATTGGAATAATGAAACAATTGTGGATGAATGGGCTGATGGACAGGCTGATATGAGTTATTCAATCCCGCTTTCAATTAACCAAGAGCAAAACGTCATTACATTTGATTTACCATTAGATACGGGGTTTAGCTATGATTTAATAAATCTTGAGTCAATATCGATTGCTTATAATCGAAAACTTGTTTCATCTTCGGACCATTATATTTTTGAGGTTCAATTAACTGACAGCAACGATTCAGTTGATCTTATTTTTAGCAATGGATTTGAGCAAATTGGCAAAGGTTTTTATGTAGATAATGTTCAAGATGAGAATTTTAAAATCTACGCAATTAATGGGCAGTCTCCAATTGAATTATCCAATGTTCAATATACAGGAGCTCCAAATTATCAAATTCTAGTTCCTTCTGTCCTTGGGGTAAATGACTATATTATTATTCAATATTCGGAATATCTAACTCCAGAATTCCATCATTCAAGTTTCGCCAATGATTTGCTACTTGGTGAAGCTGATTATTTAATTTTGTCACATTCTGCATTTATTAATGATTTGCAATTATTTAAAACATTTCATGAGAATAATGGCTTAGTGGTTAAAATTGTCAATGTTGATGATATTTATGCCCAATATTCTGCAAGCAGAGTAGACGCTTACGCCATACAGTCATATCTTAAAGATGCAGCAGAAGCTTTAAATATCCAAATGGTTTTATTAGTTGGTGGAGACAGCTATGACTATCATGATAATTTAGAACTGGGTAGTTTAAGTTTTATTCCAACCTTGTACAAACCAACCAGTGAAGTACTGAATTTTTCACCGTCTGATAGCGCATTGGTAGATTTTGATAATGATAATGTTCCAGATTTACCAATAGGAAGATTTCCTGTCAGAACATTGGATGAGCTTGCAAACATTGTCCAAAAAACAATAGATTATTCTACTAAAACATACCAAGATTCTATTCTTTTTGTAGCTGATAATTCAGAACCAGATGCTTCGTTTAGCTCATACAGCAATGATATGATAATAAATCTTCCAGAAAATTGGAGCTATGCTTCTTCATATCTTGATTATGATTCAGTACAATTAATTAAGTCATCAATAATTGAAGAAGTCAATTCTGGTTTAGCGGTATTAAATTTCTTTGGCCACTCAGGGCCAACTCGGTGGGCATTTGAGGGGTTATTTGACACAACTAATGCAGTTGGTTTAACTAACTATAATAAGCCAACGGTAGTGAATCAGTGGGGTTGTTGGAATACTTACTTTGTTTCTCCATATGCAGATACTCTGGCACATAAATTTTTACTATCAGGCAATCAAGGTGCAGCTGCTGTATTAGGTCCAACCACATTAACTCAGGTGGCTTCAGAACAACTGCTTGGAAATATTTCTATGCCATTATTAACAACACCTAATATGCGCATTGGAGAGGCAATAATGCTTGCAAAACAAAAATTAGCTGAAGATAATTCAGATATGCTTGATGTATTGTTAGGATATAGTCTGCTTGGCGATCCAGCTTTGATCATCTCAAAATAATAGATTATGAGTTATTGAGACTTTTACTTAAATCCTAGATCAAGAAAAAAGCTATTTGTGCCAAGAAGCCTAAAGGGTTAATGCGAAGCATGAATGGCTTTTTTTATAAAAATATTCGGTATCTTTTATAGGGTAAGAGTCTTCATCAACTTAATTTTATAGATTCTTTAGACTGAATCTCAGATAGAGAATGTTTTTTATACACTTAATGAGTGATGCATGCTTTATATTCAAACAAATGGTTTGAACTTTAATTTTAGAATATAATACAGAATCATAAAATTAAAGTTGAGATGAGAACAAATGGATAATACAAAAAGAAGTCAAAAATTTCGAAAGATTCACCGATATGTGGGTAATTTTTTAGCTGGAATTATGGCTGTTTATGCGATAAGTGGCATAGTTTTGATATTCAGAGACACTGATTTTTTGAAGAGTGATAAACAGATTGAAGTTGAATTGAAGCCACAAATAAAAAAAGAAAACTTGGCCAAACAACTGAGATTAAGAACTTTAAATAATGTTTCGGAAACCAGTGAAACGATTTCTTTTGATAAGGGCACTTATAATAAAACCACAGGTCTGGCCACAATTACCGTCAAAAGGTTGCCCATTGTATTAGAAAAATTAACCCATTTACACAAAGCCAAATCGAGTGATCCACTTTACTGGTTTAACATATCTTTCGGAGTGTTATTGTTATTAATGGTGATAACATCTTTTTGGATGTTTAGACCCAAAACAAAAATATTTAACAATGGATTGTATTTCACCATGGCAGGTGTGGC
>JBGCFT010000051.1:0-8825 GCA_045107085.1 Marinicellaceae bacterium
GTTAATATATGAATCATTTGTGTTTATTGTCCGTTATCCATTAATCAGGCGATTAAAAGTTCACTTTATAAAAATTCATTGACTAAGAAGAAACAAACTTAATTTAAATTAATTAGATTTTGCATAATATTTCATTGTAATCAATTAAGCTTGACCATTTCTTGTAAATTATAGATAATTCACCATGTATGTCACGGTTTTTCCTTTATAATTTCATAAAACCAAGTCATTTTTTTCTTAATTTTAACTTCACTCCAATGAGGTATCATGATTTTATTAAATTTGTTTAATAAAAGAAAACGTAACGAACGTCACTTTAAAATGACGGTTGAAAAATATTTCGACTCGAATTGGTATAAAAAAACCTATAATATTGTAGACATGGATCCTTTCGAGCATTTTAGAAAGTTTGGATTAATTGATTTAAAAAATCCCAATAAAAATTTTGATATGAGCTGGTATATCAGCGAATACCATGATGTGAGAGACTCTGATGTTCACCCTTTCTTTCATTATGTTGCTTTTGGAAAAAATGAAGGAAGGTTCCAAAATCTTAAAGAAAAACACATTACTTCATTAGAACAAAACACGCTATTAGCTCCTGATAGTAAGAATAATTCTATTAATCTTAATCAATTTAATTGTGAAAAAGAAGATTTGGCCCATTTAGAATATTTAGATTCAAATGAAAGAGGAGGTACGGTAAAGCTTGAAATTAACGATAATATTAAAGTTTTATCATTCGATATTTGGGACACAGTTTTAAGAAGAAAATGTCATCCTGATGAAATCAAGTTATCATCAGCTAGATTTTTATATGTTAATTATTTTAAAAAATTAAAGCCTGCTTATTCAGATATCGTTACCTTATTTAAAGCCAGAAAAAAAGCTGAAGATTACTCAACATTGACGGATGATTATGAGTTTAGATACAGCGACTCCATAGATAAATGGTTGCCCATGGTTTTTTTATCAGGGACAAGCAATCAAGAGCTCAATAAGATAAAAGCAGAGCTTCTTGAAAATGAATACCGTTCTGAGCTTAGAAGCATTGATGTTGATTTGGGCATCAAAAAAATATTAAAGAGCAGTAATCAGCTTCAACTAATATTTGCTTCAGATTTCTATATGCCTGAGAAATTTATAAACGATTTGTTATCAGATAAAGATTTGGCAAAACATTTTATTAAGGGTTATGTTTCTTGTGACTTAGTTAAAAACAAAAGATCGGGGCATATGTTTGACCATATTCTCGAAGATTTTAAAATACCTAACAAAAACTTATTACACATTGGCGACAATAAAAAAGCTGACTATGATGTTCCAGTAGCAAAACAAATAAATGCCTATCATTATGAAAGTCAACAAGAGCTTGCGCTAAATGCTTGGTTTTTACAAGCTTATAACGAAACATTGGATCATAAATATGGGCTTCATAACCAAAGAATATTTACTCAATTAGAAAAACTCACGAAAACTACTGACAATAAAATTCAGCAGATTGGTATGAGGTTTTCACCCGTCATTATTGGTTTAATCTTATCAATAATTGAGAAAGCTAAAACCTTAGATTTAAAGACAGTCTATTTTTTTACCAGGGAAGGAATATTTTTAAAGGAGATTTATGATTTAGTTACCCAAGCTGACCCTTATCATTGTGATTATCCTAAAAGTGAAATTCTAGAAGTCAGTCGTTTGGCTACATTTGCGCCTTCATTAAAAGCTGTAGACCAAGAAAATTTGATGCGATTGTGGAGCCAATATCCTGGCCAGTCTCCTCAAGCGTTTTGTGCTTCTTTAAATATAGAATCCAAAGAATCTCAGCAAGTATTTAGAGAACATGGTTTTGAATACCATGAAAAAATTCATGAGCCCTGGAACAATGAAAGTTTGGCAAAGCTCTTGAAGTCTTATCAATTTAAGAAAATTGTTGCAGAATCTATTGATGTTCAAAGAAATTTGTTGCAAAAGTATTTAATAGATAAAGGCATCACCAACCAAGACTCAGATATTTTAATTGTAGATTTAGGCTGGAGAGGAACCATACAAGATAATATAGCGCACTTATTAGAGTGTAATGTTCATGGTTGTTATCTTGGATTAATGAATTTCTTAAATGAACAACCTAAAAACTCATCTAAACAGGGTTATTTATTTGATAGAAACCAAAAGTCAGAAGATTGGAATATAGATGAAGTTGGCCCAATAGAAATGCTTTGTAATGCACTAAGTGGTTCAACCATTGGATATAAATTGGAAAACTCAAAGGTAATTGCTGTTAAAAAAGCTGAAGAAGCTGAAGATATTGTTTTTAAAAATTACACACATAATTTTCAAAAAGGCATTAAACAAGCCATTCAACCATTAATAGATTATGTGGCAATTCATGCTTTGAATTCAGAATCACTAAGGTGTGATTCTAGAGAAGTTTTATCAAGTTTGTTACTTAACCCTCCATCAATTATCGCACAAGCATTTTTTGACTTAACTCACAATGAAACATTTGGGACGGGAGCTTATCAAAAAATGCAGGTAGACTCTGGGTTTATTCAGTCTTTGTCAAAAAAATCAGGTTCTTATTTACATAATTATGTTAAAAAGCATTTGCAAAGTATTAGGTGGCCAGAAGGGTATTTGAATTTACAAAGCACTCAAAAGGTCATCCGAAACCTGAAGTGTGATATCACAAATGTGCCTTATGATTTTTATAAAAAAATTATGGTAGATGATTTTCAAAATAAACCTAAGGTAGCTATATTTTCTCCTTCACCGTTAATTGGTTCTGGGGGTCACCGAACCTTATTTAATTTAGCAAGAAAGTTGATAGATGCAGGTTGTGAACTATATTGTTTTATCGAGAGTGAAGGCGATGGGCTTAATGCTGTGCATGACTATTTAGGTGATAAAAAGGCCTATGTTTGTCTAGGCTGGCCCGAAACCATGTCGTTTGATTTGGCCATTGCAACCATTGCTCATTCTGCTGCACATATTGCAAAAATGGAAAATGTAAAACACAAAGCCTATTTGGTTCAAGATTATGAGGCGTGGTTTAATCCAGTTGGTGACAAATATGCAGCAAATGAAACAAGTTATACTTTTGGGCTGCTTCACTTTACTGTTGGAAAATTTTTAACCCATGTTCTTACACATCAATACCGAGCAAAAGCAATACCATCAGGATTAGGTGTAGATAACTCTATTTATTTTGATAAGAATCAGGAAAGACAAGAGGCTATTTGCTTCCTTTACCAGCCTGAAAAGGACAGAAGAAACCCTAAGCTTGCCATTAACGCATTGAGAATAGTCAAAGAAAAAAATCCTGATGTAAAAATTTATGTTTATGGCTCTGATGCTGAAATTGACTTGGACTTTGAGGTTGAAAATTTAGGTTTGATTCGTGATTTGGCAGAACTCAATGATTTATATAATAAATGCAAGGTAGGTTTGTGCATTAGTATGTCAAATCCTTCCAGAATTCCTTTTGAGTTTATGAGCTCTGGAGTGGTTCCGGTTGATATTTATCGCTATAACAATCTGTTGGATTATCCCTCCGGAACAATAAAATTGGCTTATCAATCGCATGCATCTATTGCAGAAGCTATTTTGCAGCTACTAAACAATCAAACGGAGTTGCAGTCCAGAAAAATTTCATGCAAAGACTTTTCATATACCAGATCTCTAGATTGGGAAATGGACACTTTTGTTAATTGTGCACTGAGATTGATGAATAACCAAGAAGTGGACCAGCCTATAACAACATGCGATTACAATGATCCACCTGTCATTGCAGATTCTGATTCTAGAGATGAGATTGTAGCGTTTTGTGACTGGCAGAAAAGAATGGCTGAGCTTTAATGGTATGAAAAAAAAATTATATTTACATATTGGTTTTCATAAAACAGGTACTTCAGCGCTCCAAGAGTTTTTTGATAGAAACAGAGATGAACTATTAAAAAATGGTGTTTATTATATTAAAAGTTATGACACCCGATTTCCTGCAAATGTTGACTTATCATGGGCTTTTAATCAAGATCCGCCTCCGTGGGCTTCTTTCGAAAAAGGCACATCATCTGAAATAATAGCGCATTACAATAAAAAGTTAAAAAATAATGTTTGCGATACGGTTATTATTTCAAGTGAAGACTTTTGTTTGTTTGATAAACAACCCCAAAGTATTCGTAATCTCAAGACTTTTTTAAGTGATTATGATGTGAAAATTGTTGCCTATTTAAGAGATCCGATGGAGTTTATTATCTCCCTGTATTGTCATGCGGTTAGATCAAGAGCTGTTAGCTACGATTTAAAAACGCATATAGCTCAAAAATACAAATTTTTTGCAGCAGATTTTTATGAAAGATTAGACCCTTGGTTACAAGAGTTTGGCAGAGATAATTTGATTATAAAAAACTATGCGCCCAAAGAGTTTGTTAATAATAATTTAGTCGATGATTTCTTTGAAGCAATCAATACAAAAATAGTCATAGATAATCCAATCTATAAAAGATCTAATGTTGGAACCCATGTGTGGTTAATAAAACCATATATTGAAATATCAAACGCAGATATTGATGAAAAAACAAAAAAATCTTTACTTCATGAGTTGACAAAACTAGGAAAAAATTTGCCTAAAGTTGATAAAGCAAGTTATCTTTTAGAAGAGCAAGATATTAATATTTTTAATAAAGCTTATGACACAATGAAGCAAAAAATTTATCAAGAATATCAAGTTAAACTTTAGGATTTTATGATTCAAAACTTTTACATTCACATTGGCACCTATAAAACAGGAACAACCTCTATTCAACAATACTTATTAGAAAATGAAAGTGAATTAAAACTAAAAGATATAACTTTGATTGATCGAGACAGGGATTTGCCAGAGGTCAGTAAGTGGTTGTTTCCAAAATGGTATGATATTGAAGATGAAGCAAAACAGGAGTCAAAAGCAATACAGCAAATATTGACTTTAAAAGAAAAGGTCATCTCATGTGAAAACATTATCTATTCTGAAGAAAACTTTACTGATGTATTAAGTGTTGAAGAACAGCTATCAAGAGCAAAAAAGCTCAAGTTTTTGATTGACATATATTCTGCTAAATTAACACACATTCATGTTTTTTATCGAGATCCTCAGTCTCTTTTAAAATCTTGGTATAAACAATTATTACGCAACAGAGGTTTTAACTATCCTAATTTCCAGTCTTTTATCCATCAAAATTTAAATTCTATAGTTAAGGCATGTAATTGGAAAGACTATACTAAAATGTTAGAAAATACTATTGGAAATGTTACGGCGCACCAATTTGAACTTGCAAGTCAGTATGGCTTAAGCGACTATTTTCTGAGTAACATTTTACACATATCATTAAACAGTAACCAAGAAAAAAAATACAATGAATCGTTACCTGATTTGAAAATTCGATTGATGGAAATGGTTTCAGACTTAGCAATTAATGGCAAACTGTCACCAAAGAATGTAGGCTGGTTAAAAAAAGTAATTTGTGACTTTGAAACCACTGATATGATGAACAAGACCATGTACACTTTAACTGAAGAAAGTGAAGGTGAAATTTATTCTTTGAGTAAAAAAACAAAACAATATTTTGCAAGTATAGGACAAAAAAATTGAATATTTTAGTAACTGGCGGGGCTGGGTATATTGGCTCCCATGTAGTGAAACAACTGTCTCAAGACAAACAAACCTCTGTAACAGTTGTAGACTCCATGTGTGGTGGTGATTTTGATAGTATTTCTGTACTAAAGCAGCATTTCGAACCGACTTCAAGGTTTCAGTTTCATGCCCTAGACCTGTCAAATAATGAAGCAATGGAGAAGCTTTTTATTGATAATAGTTTTGATGCTGTGATTCATTTTGCAGCCCATTTACAAGTTGGCGAATCTGTTCACAACCCATTAAAATATTATTTAAATAATACAGTGAACACGACTCAGCTTGTCTCTTTGTGTATAAAATATGGCGTTAATAAATTTATTTTTAGTTCAACAGCTGCTGTTTATGGAGAACCAGAGAATATACCTATTTCTGAATCAGCTAAAAAAGATCCAATCAATCCATATGGAACAAGTAAATTAATGAGTGAATCTGTGATTATGGATGCAGCCAAAGCACACGAAGAGTTCAAATATGTGATTCTTCGTTACTTCAATGTGGCAGGTGCTAATGCAGGAGGTGATATTGGTGAATGTCATGTTCCAGAGACACACTTAATCCCTTTAATCATTCATGCTGCCATTGGTAAAAGAGACAGTATTTTATTGTTTGGAGATGATTACCAAACACCTGATGGGAGTTGTATTCGAGATTATGTTCATGTTGATGATCTTGCCAGTGCTCACATTAGGGCACTATCCTATCTAGATGAGAGCAACATGAGCAATACATTTAATTGTGGCTATGGTGTAGGTTACAGTGTAAAACAAGTAATAGCTACCATAAAAAAAATCAGCGGCGTTGATTTTACTGTTGATATTGTTAAAAGAAGAGAGGGAGATCCTGCGGAATTGGTTGCTGATAATACTAAGATACTTCAAGAAATGGGATGGACACCTCAATTTAATGATTTAAATATCATTTGTCAAAGTGCATTGGATTGGGAGAAAAAGATGCACAAAAATAATTTATAAAATTATGGATGCTTATTCGTGAATCAAAAACATATATATTTTCATATAGGCGCCCCAAAAACTGCTACCACTTTTATACAGCATGAGTTGAATAACAACAGCGCATTATTAGAAACCTTGGGATATGGTATTCTTCTTCCGAATCAACTCAGACAAAGCTGTTTTTATGAATACGTGTTTTCAAAACACACCCAAAGAGACACAGAAACTACATTCAAAGAGGCCAAGCAAGACTTTATCAGGCAAGTAGATCAATGTATTCAGAATAATATTATCATATCTGAAGAGGGTTTTACTCAACATTTAATGCCCACCGATAAAACTGGCCAATGCTTTTCAGGCGTCAAAAGATCTTTAGAAGCGATAAAAGAAATGGCACCTAAAAACACAAAAATTATTCTTTCTATTCGTAACCAAGTTGATTTTATTGAAAGTATTTATAAGCATAAAATTAAATGGAAGTTTTGTAGTTTGTCATTAAGTGACTTTATAGATAAACACATTGATATTTATAATCTTTCTTGGGCTAAAGCTATAGCAGAAATTGAAGAGTATTTTCCAAATAAACTTGAAGTTGTTCCTTTTGAGTTAATAAAACATTCAACGAAGAATTATATAAATGGTTTTTTATCAGCTTGTGATCTAACAGAAAAGAGTGAACTTTTTAAATTATCAAAGGATATTAAGAACCAATCTTTAGCAGACAATCACGCAGAGTTTATGCGTACATTAAATCAGTCTATTAAAAACCTAGACAGTTTCAATAAAAAAACACGACCTAAAATAAAAGTAAGTTTTGTGAATGAATTATTAGAAAACGAGCCAAGAATAAAGCGAGCAGATTATAGTTTACCTCAGAAAATTTCTAGTCAAATAAAATCTTTTTATAGTATTGAAAATAAAAAAATATTAGAAAAATATTGTGGTAAATACAACCAAAAATATATAACAGCTCACTATACTTAAAATATTTAAATAAAGCGAAAAAATCCATGAATGAAAAGCAATTGTATAGGTGTGAATGGTCACAAGGAGACACAACGGATGAGCACTACCACGATACCTTGTGGGGTGTTCCAATCCATGATGATCAGTTGTGGTTTGAGTTTTTAACCCTTGAAGGAGCACAAGCAGGGCTTAGTTGGCGAACAATAGTTAAGAAAATTAAAGGTTATCAGGCAGCTTTTTATAATTTTGACATTGAAAAAGTAGCTCGGATGACTGATGAAGATTTAGAAAGTTTATTGTTAAATCCAGATATAATACGCAATCGACTTAAAGTGTTTTCCACAAGAAATAATGCACAACAAATAATAAAAGTTCAAAATGAATTCGGATCATTTGATCGCTATATTTGGGGGTTTGTTGATAATAGCCCCATACAAAATAAATTTAACAGTCTTGATGATATTCCATCAACTACTGACATTTCTGATAAATTGTGTAAAGACCTTAAAAAGCGTGGGTTTAAATTTATCGGGTCGACTATTTGTTATGCTTTGATGCAAGCCTCAGGAATGGTCAATGACCATGAGTTAGGTTGTTTTAGATATAAAGAATGTGCTAAATTAAGATAATCAGGACAGTCTATATCTGTTAAACTTTAAGGTATAAAAAAAGCCGAAAGGGCTGTCTCGGCTTCAAATTGAGGTAATTTATATTTATTATTATTATAAGGGCATATTTAACTTGAAATAACAATAACATAGAGAATATTTATAAAGCAAGATATTAAGTGTAAATTTTTAAATATTTATCATTTTTATTAATAAATCACAATTAAATAGTAAAATTCAAGACTTTCACAGTAAAATTATCTGTCTTAAAGTACGTATTATTCAATCCTATGACTCCAGAAAGATTTAACAAAATTAAGGATGTTTTAAGAAAACGTCAAACTGATTTAACTGTTATTATGGATAATATTCATAAGCCCCATAATTTTAATGCGATAGTCAGAACATGTGATGCTGTTGGTATTCAAGATGTTCAATATATTCCAGTTACTGAAGGATATAGACAACTCAATTACTATGCCAAAGGTTCACAAAAATGGGTTGAAGCACATAAATATAATGATTTTCCAGAAGTAGCAAAAGAATTTCAATCCAGAGGTTACCAATTATTGGCAGCTCATTTTTCAGATAAAGCCATAGATTATCGAGAAGTTGATTATACTC
>JBGCFT010000052.1:0-34031 GCA_045107085.1 Marinicellaceae bacterium
AGCTCGACATCAGTGTGGTTACTGATTAATAAAATTGTGAATATCATCTACTCCAGAGCAGGAGTTAAGGTGTTTGTCACTAGATATCTGGCTTTCATGCGCTTGCAGAATCGTTTTAACTGAGCAACAGTACCAACAGCAGTTCTGTCTTTGGATTTAAAATTCTTCAGTTCATCCAGCCAACTATCAGGATCAAGATTCAAACGACTAAAAACCTCAGGTATATCATTGGGGATTGAGCCACGTTTATTATCCAACTGAACACGTCCTGTATAATCCACCAGTGCTAAATAGTCGGTTAAGTAGAAAGGAATCTCCTCGTTGCCAAAACCAAGCAACCAACTGTCTTTATTTTTGATTCTTGCCTGAATTGAAGTGTAATCTGAATCTTCAGGAGTCTTAGCCATTGCTGCTCTAATTGGGTTTAAATCAACATAGGCCATGCAAGTAAGCAATGCTCTTTCATCCAGCAAAGCTTGAGATTTAAATCTTCCTTCCCACTAAATTTGACTGGATCAAATTTGACTGGATCAAATTTGAACGCCTAAGGCGGCGCATAGCGGAATTTACAAGGATGTAAATTATAGAAATGACCAGTGCAATTGTCTTCCTTATTGGCCATATGTGCAATATACTCATTCAAACATTTCATAAACCACGACAAATCCATCAAACGCATACGGTATTCAGATGCTAATTGATCAATGACTTTCAATTCACCCTTGCTCATAAATTCACCTTTCATAAATCGATCAGCTAACATGGGCAATTGATACAATCCACGCCATGCACTGAAGACTTGTTTATCATTCCAGTTTTTGGTATTTTTAACTTCAATCACTAAATGATAATGATTATTCATTACAGCATATGAACAAATATCAATTGCAATAGTTTTAGATAAAAATTAGGTTATGTGTCAGCAGAAGTCAGAAACAAAAAAAGCCCAATAAATGGGCCTTTAATGTTATTTTTAGTTTAAAATTAATCCCAGCTTAAAGCGCCACCGGTTTGGTATTCGGTGACTCGGGTTTCGAAGAAATTTTTCTCTTTGCGTAAATTAGATTGTTCATCTAACCATGTGAGTGAACATTGAGCGCCTGGGAATGGTTCTTCCATGCCCAGTTGTCTGGCACGGCGATTAGCGATAAAACGAAATTGTTCGCTGTGGTCTTGTGCAGAATATCCCAATATTGGGCGACGTAAAATGTATTTAGCATAGCCTTCTTCAGCTGCTGCTGCTTCGTCCCACATGTTTCTAATTTCTTTGGGGTCAAGTTTAATGTCGTTTTCTACAAAAATTTGTTTAACCACACGAATACCAAATGAAGCATGCATGACTTCGTCGCGCATGATGTATTGTAACTGTTCAGCTGTGCCTTTCATCATTCCTCGTCTTTGTAGAGAGAAAATTGGAGAAAACCCATTGTAAAACCAACAGCCTTCAAATATGGCAGAGAAAAAGATATAAGCCATTACAAACTCATGTAAATCGTCTTTGTTGTTTAAATCCATATCAGATCGCATTACTGAGTCTAGACGGCGATTGGCAATTTGAATTTTTTGATTAATTTCAGGAACAACACGGTAACGGTTATAAATTTCACCTTGGTCTAGACCTATGGTTTCAATACAATGTTGGTAAGTCCAAGTATGCAGTGCTTCTTCATATACTTGACGTGCTTGGTAAATTTGTAATTCTGGCGCACTCATTTTTTCCATAACAGCTAAACCAATGTTGCGCATGGCGAGAATATCTGATGTAGTTAGATAGGATAAAACATTGGTATACACATGGCGTTCATCATCATTGAGTTTGTGGTGATAATCATGCACATCACTGGTCATGTTAATGTCTAATGGAGTCCAATGATTTTTGTTGGCATTAAGAAAATATTTCCAAGCCCAAGGATACTTAAATGGTGCCAACTGGTTTATGTCAGTTTGACCATTAATGATTCTTTTGTCATCAGCATTAACTGGATCAACTGCCACGCGTGCGTTGTTTTCCTTGTTTTCAGGTGTATGGTTTATAGCAACTTGCTCTTGTTGTGGCGCAGCTTCTTGCGGTGTAACTTGCTTTTTTACTTCTTCCACAACAGTGGCTTTTTGTGCAGTGTCCTTTTTACCAAGCCCTAAAGGGTCGTCCCAATTATACATTTAATACTCCGATAATTTAGCGTTAATATAGTAACACCATTTTTGCTTAAGGTGTTAAATAGTTTTATAAATTTATTTTAAAATTGAATGCTAATATAGCCATATCTTCTCAATAAAACCAATTAAGATTTGTTAAAATCCTAACTGGTTTAATGTGTGTATGTTTATAAAAAATTCAAGACACAATAGTTTTTATTGTGTTTATTATAGTCTTAGATTGTGTGATTTTTATTGACAGGCTTCACAATCTGGATCCAATATTGAGCAAGCAGCTGGCGCAGCTGAAGAAGAGACTTTCTTATCTTTATTACTGTCTTCAACGCCTTTTTCAGCTTGTGTTGCGCCAAGCGATCTTAAATAGTATGTGGTTTTGAGTCCACGAACCCAAGCCAATTTATAAATCGCATCGAGTTTTTTACCAGATGGTTCTTCCATATATAAATTTAGAGATTGTCCTTGATCAATCCATTTTTGTCTGCGTGATGCTGCTTCAATCAACCAGCCTGCATCTACTTCAAATGCTGTTGCATATTTGGCTTTAAGATCTTCTGGAACTCTGTCAATTTTTTGAACACTGCCATCAAAGTATTTTAGATCATTAATCATGACGTCATCCCAAATATCCAGTGCTTTAAAATCTTGAACAAGATAAGGATTAACGATTGTAAACTCACCAGATAAGTTTGATTTAACAAAAAGATTTTGATAAATCGGTTCTATGGATTGTGAAACACCTGAGATGTTTGAAATTGTTGCTGTTGGTGCTATGGCCATGGTGTTTGAATTACGCATGCCTTGTTTTTTGATTTTTTTACGTAGTTTATCCCAATCCATTGTAGAGGATTTGTCTTGGGTTATGTATTGACCACGTTCTTTTTCAAGTAACTCGATTGAATCAATGGGTAAAATGCCTTGTGACCACAAAGAGCCTTGATAACTGGGATAAGTGCCCCTGGCTTTGGCTAAATCACTTGAAGCTTGAATGGCATAATAAGAAACAGCTTCCATTGAAACATCCGCAAAGTTAATGGCTTCATCTGTTGTGTATGCAATGTTCTGTTTGTATAACGCATCTTGAAAACCCATCAAACCGATGCCAACAGGGCGGTGACGTAAATTTGAACGGCGTGCTTGTGGAACGCTATAAAAATTATAATCAATGACATTATCTAACATGCGCATTGCTGTTGTAATCGTGCGCTCAAGTTTGGCGTGATTTAAACCTTTACTGGTTGTGTGCGCAGGCAAATTAACTGAACCTAAGTTACAAACAGCAATTTCTTCATCTGTGGTGTTCAGTGTAATTTCAGTACATAAATTTGAGCTGTGAACGACACCTACATGTTGTTGGGGTGATCTAATGTTACAAGGATCTTTGAATGTAATCCAAGGATGACCCGTTTCAAATAGCATGCCCAACATTTTGCGCCACAAATCGGTTGCTTTAACAACTTTTGAGTTGGTGAGCTTTCCTGCTGCAGCTTTTTGTTCATAATACTCATATTTTTCTTTGAATTTGCGACCGTACAAATCATGTAATTCAGGTGTTTCTTCTGGAGAGAATAATGTCCATGTTTTTTCTTCCGCAACACGTTCCATGAATAAATCAGGAATCCAATTGGCTGTATTCATGTCGTGTGTTCGGCGTCTATCATCACCTGTATTTTTACGTAAGTCTAGAAATTCTTCGATATCAATGTGCCAAGATTCTAAATAAGCACACATGGCACCTTTTCTTTTTCCACCTTGGTTAACAGCCACAGCAGTATCATTGGCAACTTTCAAAAAGGGAACCACACCTTGTGACTCGCCATTGGTGCCTTTGATTCTTGAGCCAAGTCCTCTGACGCGTGTCCAGTCATTGCCAAGACCACCTGCGTATTTAGATAATAATGCATCGTCTTTGATTGCATTAAAGATGCCTTCTAAGTCATCTGGCACTGTTGTCAAGTAACAACTGGATAATTGAGGTCTCAAAGTACCAGAATTGAATAAGGTTGGTGTTGAACTCATAAAGTCGAAAGAACTTAACAGATTATAAAATTCGATGGCTTTTTCTTCTCGGTTAACTTCATTGATTGCCAGACCCATAGAAACCCGCATAAAGAAGTTTTGTGGTAATTCAATTTTACTGTCGCCAGAATGTATAAAATATCTGTCATACAAAGTTTGAAAACCCAAGTAAGTAAAATCTTGATCTCGCTCTGGTTTGAGGGCTTTTGATAGTTTCTCTAAATCATAATGACATAGTTCTGGAGTTAATAATTCTAGGTCAACTGCTCTTTGTATGTATTTTTTAAAACTTTTCGGATACAGTTTTTTCATGTCTGCTTGTGTAGCAAACATTGGCTCTTCATACAAAAAGCTCAGTACTTCTGTTCTTAAGCCGTCTAGCAGCAATCTGGCAGCCACTTTTGAATAGTTTGGATCTTTTTCGATATATTGTCTGGCACACATGACAATAGCTGAGCTTAAATCTTTTTCTGCCATGCCATCAAAAATATTGCGGTAGGCTTGTTTGGTAATGAGTTCTTTATCAACTCCGGTTAGTCCAGCTGTTGACTCTGAGATAATGGTATCTAGACGCTCAGAATCTAATTCTTTTCTGTCTCCATTTTTAGTCACAACATGTATGACAGGACCAGTTGTTTTTTTCTTGCTTTTGGCTTTTAATTTATCTCTTTTTTCAGATTGTTTGGCTCTGTATAAAACATAATCTCTGGCCACCTTGTGTTCTCCAGATCTCATTAATGCCAATTCAACTTGGTCTTGAATGTCTTCAATATGAATGGTCCCACCATTGTCTAAGTTTCTGAATAAACCATTGAGTACATCTTGTGTGAGAGTTTCTACTTTTTCCCTGATACGTCTTGATGCCGCTGCTTGGCCGCCCTCAACTGCCAAAAAGGCTTTGGTCATCGCAACGGATATTTTTGAAACATCAAAGCTGGTAATTTTGCCATTTCTTCTAATGACTCTGTATTCCCCAGGTGCTGAAGTAGTGATATTATTTTCTTCCTTGTTTTCTGATATTACTTGATTCTCACTATTTTTTGATTTATGTGTTTCTGTATGTTGCATGTCCTCTCCAGACTTTGATGATGTTAGGATTTAATTTTTATGTTATTTAGTTATAGATTTTACATGCCAATTGTGGGGAAGGGTTGTCTATTGAAATAATGTTTAATATTCTCAATAACTTATTAGTATTATTATAATTAACTAATGGTATGTATCAAAATCTAAGAGCATATCATAATGGATAATGCCTGTTTAAATCAAGTTGAAATGTTGTTTAAATTAATAAATATTTTAATCTGGTCAATGTAAAAATTTGTAAAATAAATGAAAAATATTTTATTCAAAATGCAATCAATAACTTAGCTGATTTTATTGATGTATTTTAATGAATGGCTGGCACTAACGTGGATTTAGTTTTGGTTTTGAAATAAAACCTAAAAAAGTTTAACACGGCTGCAACACTTAATCCCATGATAAGTCCAATCCAAAGTCCTTTGGCTCCCATGCCTTTTTCAAAACAAAACCACCAAGATACAGAGAATCCAAAGGCCCAAAAAGCAATGGTGGTCGCATACATCAGAAATTGAGTGTCCTGAATTCCCCTTAATGCTCCTGCTGCAGCGACTTGGATACCATCTGACATTTGAAATATGGCGGCAAAAAATAACAATTGCAATGCAATGTTTTTAACAGCTAAATCTTTGGTATAGAGGTTAACAACAAATTCCGGAAATATAAAAATAAAACCCGCTAAAAATATTTGCACAAAAAATATGAGTGCGATACCAATCATTCCTGCTCTTCTGGTATCCATTGCAGATTTTCTGCCAACAGCATTTCCTACCCGAACAGTAATTGCCATTGACATACCTAATGGCACCATAAACAACACAGAGGCAAAATTTAAAGAAATTTGATGTGCGGCAATTACCTCAGGAGAAAGCTTTGAGGCAAACATAGTAACAACTGAAAAGAAGCCTCCTTCGGCAAATAAAGCCATGCCAATGGGCAAACCTATGGCAAGAACTCGCAAGATGACTTTTTTGTCAATTTTTTCAAAATGAGAGAAGATTTCTAAGTGTTTAAACCATTTATGTTTAGCTAAAACTAATCCAAATACTGTGGCTTGGATGGTAATTACAATGGCTGAGGCATAACCACAACCTGCAACGCCTAGAGCAGGAAAACCAAATTTACCAAACATCAAAACATAGTTAAGTGGAATGTTTATGAGTAATCCTAAAAAACTGATATACATTGTCATGCGAGTGAAGGACAAACCATCGGCAACATATCTAAATACCAAAAACAAAGGAAAACTTAAAATACCCCATGATATGGCATGCAAGTAAGAAATGGCATAAGGAATAACATCGGGTTGAGTCCCGAACAATTCAAATAAAGGCGTTAAATTTCGCAATAGAATGAAAAACAGCAGTCCAATAATAACAGCAAGCCACATAAGTTGCCTGACTAACGCACCAATTTGATTGTGTTTTTTTGCACCATCAAGCTCAGAAATCATAGGTGGCGTTGCCATTAAGATTCCCAACACAAACATGACACCAATTCCCCAAATTGCCCCTCCAATTGAGACGGCCGCTAATGGCAATGTTCCCAATCTTCCAGACATAATGGTATCGACTACTCCAATCATCATCACTGTTAGTTGACTAATAACCAGCGGAATTGATAGTTTTATGGTTTGTTGGACATGATATTTTTTACTTTGAACTTGCATGCGGGTATCATCTATAATTAATTGATTGAAGTAAAGAAAATGAATACAGATAACAAAAAAAATCAACGGGCATTGGTCACAGGCGCAACTGGGTTTTTGGGCAAACACCTGTGTAGTCAATTAGTACAACAAGGGTGGGAGGTTTTTGCTTTGTGCCGTAGTGCTGATAAATCACAAGAATTGGGTAAAGGCATTCAAGTCATCATTGGAGATATTTTATCAACTGATGATTTTGAGTCAGATTTACCTCAAAATCTAGACGCTGTATTTCATACGGCAGCAAGCACCAATACATGGTTTAAAAACAATCAAATGCAAAATGACACCAATATTCAGGGCACTAAAAACATGCTTAATCTTGCTGAAAAACTGGGTGTAAAAAAATTTGTTCACGTTTCTTCAGTGGTTGTTTTTGGGATGCACTCAAGTATTAACAATGTCACAGAAGACATGCCAAAAAGTGGCGCTGATAGCTTTATCAATTATGTCAGAACAAAAACGCTGGCTGAACAAATTGTTATAGACAATAAAAACCTAGAAACTGTAGTCATTAATCCAACTCATATAATCGGACCTGGTGATAAAAATAACTGGGCACGATTGATTAAAATGATAGCAGACAATAAGTTACCGAGTATTCCCAATGGAGCCGGTTCTTTTGTCGATGTAAGAGACGTAGCATCGGGTATTATAGCTGCATTTCATAAAGGGCAAAATTCCCAAAATTATTTACTGGGAGGAACTGACATGGACTTCAATCAATTTACAGATATTTTTGCAACAAAGTTTAATGTAAAACTCTCTGCACCCCAGTTGCCTAATTTTTTACTTAAAGTGTTAGCAAGAATAAAAAACCTTCAATCAAGAATAACCAATAATGAACCAGATATCACCCCAGAATCAGTAGCCATAATCTCTGATTTATATGCTTGTGATGCAGCCAAAGCTCGAAAACAATTGGGTTATACAACCAGAGATTTTTCTTTAACTGTAGATGATACTGTTGATTTTTTAAAAGAAGAAGGCATATTAAATCAATCTTGATGTAAACGCATTTTTCTTCTGGACAGTTTTTTAGAGTAACGACTTTGAACTATTTCAACAATAACCAATATGGCCAATACAAAATAGAAAGTGGTTTTTGTCATTGGAGTAATGGGGAACGTAAAGAATTTTAGGTGGGCTAAATGGCCACCTTCACTGATTAACATGATGCCAACAATAAATAACACAAAAAGTCCCAGCACTTCATACATGCGGTTTTTTTGTAAAAATTCAGCGACTCGGTCGGCTAACCAGACCATCAATCCAGCGCTGATTAATATAGCTATTGCCATAATCACATAACTGTCAGTTAAGGCCATTGCGCTTAGTATTGAATCAAATGAAAAAACCAAATTCATGACTACAATCATAGTCAGAATTTTGTTGTAGGGTTGCGGTTTAACTTTTGCGTTCATCTCTTCTTCTAGGGATAACATGTGCCAAATTTCCTTCATAGCAGTATACATGATAAAAATACCACCCAATAAAACAATAATACTGTGAAGATTAAACTGGCCCTCAACAACACCCTGCCAATTTAAACTAAAAAGAACATCTTGGAAATATTGAATTAATTTCATTAATGCAAATAACAGAACCAAACGCAATACAACGGCTATTCCTATGCCCAATCTTCGTATACTGGCTTGCCTGCTTTTTTCAACCCGCTGTGATTCAAGCGAGATATAGAGTAAATTATCAAAGCCTAAGACAGCTTGTAATAAAGTCAACATCATTAATGTCAATAAATTTTCAATAGTAAATAAATCCATAAGCCCTTAACATTTGTTCAATAAAGAGTTGATTATACATTATAATACAACTATGACAAATTCAGATATACACCCTTTTGAAAAATTGACTCCAACCCTGATTATGGATGCCATCGAACTGCAAGGATATTTGTGCAGTGGCAGTGTATTTGCCATGAACAGTTATGAAAATAGAGTGTATCAAATAGGCATAGAAGATCAACAACAGCCGATTATTGCCAAGTTTTATCGTCCAAATCGCTGGTCTGTTCAACAAGTTCAAGAAGAACACGATTTTAGTTTTGAGCTAGAGTCACAAGAGATTCCGGTGGTTGTTCCCTTAAGAAACAAACAAGGTGAAAGCTTATATTCACATAATGGTTTCGCATTTGCCTTGTTTCCAAGAAAAGGAGGTCATGCACCAGAATTGGATTACAAAGAAAATTTACAAATAATGGGTAGGATGTTAGCAAGATTACATTTGATTGGCGAAAAAGAACAGTATTCCAAACGGCCAATATTAAATATTGAAAGTTTTGGAATCGAGTCGATTAAATTTGTGAGTGAACAGTTTATTCCCCTAGAACATAAGTCCAGTTATGATAAAGTTTGCCAACAGTTGCTTGTGAATATGCAACCCAAGTTATCAAATTGTCGTAATATTCGTGTGCATGGTGATTTACATATTGGCAATATTTTGATGAGAGACGAATTGCCTTATTTGGTTGATTTTGATGATTCTCGAATGGCTCCAGCGATTCAAGACATATGGATGTTACTGTCTGGTGAGAGCGAAGAACAAAAAATACAATTACAGAAGATAATTGAAGCTTATTCTGAGTTTAGAGATTTTCCTTTTCAAGAACTGAAAATGGTTGAATCTCTGAGAACTTTGCGAATATTACATCATTGTGCGTGGTTAGCGCGGCGATTTGACGATCCTGCTTTTGAGTCAGCTTTTCCGTGGTTTGATCAAAATAGTTATTGGGTTCAACATATTACAGATTTAAATAACCAATTAGATGCTTTACAAAATGAAATTGAGTACTGAACAACTGTTAGAAAACATTCAAACCTGGTCACAAGCCTTGGGTTTTTCTCAGTTTGGTATTTCAGATCTTGATTTATCAGAAGCAGAAGAGCATTTAAAAAACTGGATAGCAAAAGGGTTTCATGGACAAATGGACTTTATGCATAAACACGGCAGTATGAGAACGCATCCAGAACAATTGGTTGAGGGCACAATCAGTATCATCTCATTCAGATTTGATTATTCATATGAATCAATAATTCCTTATGAAAAAATCCTCACACAACCTCAAAAAGCTGCCATATCTAGATATGCCATGGGCAGAGATTATCATAAGTTGATTCGAAAAAAACTCAAAACTTTAGCTGAAAAAATAAAATCAGAAGTCAGCGAATTTAATTATCGGGTCTTTACTGATTCAGCACCAGTTATGGAAAAAGCGATTGCAGAAAAAGCAGGAATTGGCTGGATAGGAAAACACAGTAATTTAATTAATACAAAAGCAGGAAGTTATTTTTTCTTAGGAGAAATTTATACTAACATTCCATTGCCTGTGAGCCAGAAGTCTTCTTATCATTGTGGTAGCTGCAATAAATGCATTGATGTTTGCCCAACTCAAGCCATTATTGCACCTTTTCAGGTAGACGCCAGACGGTGTATCTCGTACCTCACTATTGAGCACAAAGGACCTATTCCTGAAGAGTTTCATGAGGCCATGGGTAATAGGATATATGGATGCGATGACTGTCAAATGGTATGTCCCTGGAATAAATTTTCACAAGATTCAAAAGTATTAGATTTTTTACCCAGAAATAAATTTGATGAGCCAGACTTGGATGAATTGATCTCGTGGGATGAGCAAACGTTTTTAAATAAAACACAAGGGTCTCCTATTCGAAGAATTGGTTATGAATCATGGTGCAGAAATCTGAAAATTGCAAAGAACAATCAAAAACAAAAGAAACCTTTAAACATTGTCACTATTTAATCAATGAATAAAAAAACAACAGTCTATTTTGGATAGTTCAAAGTATGGTATTTGTTTAATTCTGAAATAGTATGTTTAGATTCTTTTCCATCAGGCCATTTCACCATAAATTCAACTGCCTGTTTAAAATCTCCTAAACCAAATATTAAACGTAAATCAGATTGACTCATGTAACTCACTCCGCTGAAGACTTCTTTGCGTTGCGACATGTTTTCAGTCTTTAATGTCACTACTGCTCCAATAGCGCTTGAATTGATTTTATTGCCAATCAAATTGATGCCAATCCAATTATTTGAATTCTCGTCTGTATTTTTATACATTTTAAATTCATCAACAATATTATTTACTGCAAAATCAATTTTTCCATCGTTATTCCAATCAGCTGTTGCTAATCCGCGCGAAGATTTTTTAATTTCAGTGGAAAAAGATTCTTTGTGGTTTTGTAAGGTAAATGCTTTGCCTTTTTGGTTAAGATAAATATGGTTAACTTGACCGTAAGTTTGTCGGTCATCAATTTTTTTGATGTAATTGATTAAATGCCCATTGGCAACAATCAGGTCATCATAACCGTTATTGTTTATATCGACAAAACTTGTTCCCCAGCCCATACTCATATAGCTTGTTTGATTCATTCCGTATACATGAGTCATATCAGAAAAATTACCTTCTCCATAATTCTGGTAAAGAGTATTTGTCTCCATAGAATAATGTGTAATGAAAATATCTTGATATCCATCTTGGTTGATATCTGCCAATGCCACTCCCATACCGCTTTCGGTCAATCCATTTTGATTAATAGCTGTACCTGAATATAATCCGTTATCTTTAAAATAACCCTTGCCATCATTGATATAAAGTCTATTTTCAGTTCCATCATTAGCGACAAAAATATCCATGTCATTATCATGGTCATAATCACTAATAACAACTCCAAAACCTCTGTCATTAATGCCGTTGTTTATGCCTCTTTTAAGAGTTAGGTTAGTAAAATTAGCTTTTCCATCGTTGATATATAAGCCATCAGTTTCACCTTTGTAATCAGTAGGATTACAGTATCCTTTAGCTTGGGTCTTTTGACAGGCTTTATTAGAACTTAATTTAAACTGAGCATATCTTCCTACATAGAGATCTAAATCACCGTCATTATCTAGATCTGCAAATGAACAGCTTGTTGACCATTGATAGGTTTGTGGTTTTGAATCTAAATTTTTACGGGTGAAATATTTCCCCGAATTATTGAGATATAAAACATCATTGCCGTAATTAGTAATCAAAAAATCTATCCACCCGTCTTGATTAAGATCAGCACTACAAATTCCCATTCCCCTTCCAATATTGCGCTGTTTGAGTACACTTTGAGTCACATTTTCAAAGCCACTTCCTGTATTTTTATACAGTACATTGCCTTCTTTAATCCCATTCACAATAAGTAAATCTAGATTTCCATCATTATTGTAATCTAACCAACCAAGACCGCTACCAGCTGTTTCTGTAAATTGGTATTCTCCAACTCTCGCATCTTGGTGAACAAAATTTACTCCTAATGAATTAGAGATTTCTTTAAATGTCTGAGCATATAAAGGAGCAGTGCTAATTAACAAGGTGATTAAAACAACGGTATTTTTTTTATTGAAAATAGATTTTTCTCTCATCTTATATATTTTAGTTTTTATATTTCTTATCATAGAATAAGTATAGCGTATTTAAATTAAAATAATGAATTTGCCAGTTTAAATTTATTTAATTCAGGGCTTTTTTTAATTGATTCTTTGATCACTTTTTTTGCTAAATCAACTTTTCCATCTAAGAGATATAAATTAGCTAATTGAATAATCCAAGCATCCATCCAAGGAGCAAAATTTATAGCACGTTGTATTAAGTTTTGCGGAATGGTATTGTCGTTGTTGTTTTTAATTAATGAAGTGCCATACAAATAGAGGATTGGAGCTGACTGAGGAAACATTTGAAACGCTTTTTCACATGCTCCAACGACTTCATTGCGAGCCAGAACTTCAATCTTACAAAACAGTATCATGTCTTCTGCTCTATAGACTCTCTCAGTGTTGTTATATAATTTATTAGCTAATTGGTAAGCTTTTGATGACTGGATTGATAAAATGAGCGTAGTAAGTATGTCTGGATTTAAATTAGATAGTTGAATTAAATTGAGCTTGATTTCAGCCTCATTTAGGTTATTTGTATTAATAAGCAGTGAAATATAAAAGGCATTAAAGTCTGCACTTGATTTTGGTGTTATGTTTAATTCAAGTAATTGATGCATAGTGATTAATTGTGTTGATACAGTTTTTTCAGAGTTAATTGATTTGATCAATTCAAATGCTTGTATGGCCTTTTTAGCCTTCGCAAAGTTTTTTAAATTTCTGTGTGCTTGGCTCAAATAATAATAACTTATTTGATGTAAACCACTCAATTCAATAGATTTGTTAGCATTAAAAACGACTTCTTTATGGTTTTGATGCAATGAATAAATTCTAGTGGCCATTAAATAGTAATCAATATCTTTCAAGTAATTTGGAACTTTTTCCAAATGTTCCAGGGCTTTTTTGGTGTCTAAAATTTCCCAGATAGCAGTGAGGTAAAGTTCATTTTTAGTCTTTTTTGTTAGTTGTATGAGTTCTTCTTTCATGCCAACATTGTTTAATTCTTGGATGAGTTTTAAATTTAATGGTGGATTTTTGGGATAAAGTTCTAGATAGCGTTTGTAATATATAACCGATTTATTAAAATTTTGGTATTTGCCTTTCATAAAAGACTGTGCCGCTTTATAAAGGGACTCTGCATTTTTTGGTCTTTTGAGTAAATCTTCTTCGAAATATTTTTGAGCCAATATAAACTCTTTCGCTTTATAAGCATTAACACCTCTGTGATAGCTAACGTCTTTGATCTGATCATTATTAGTAGATTTAAAGCCAAAATATAGAGCAAGAGTCGAAAAAATTAATATTGTAAAAATAAAGATAGTGTGTTTAAATTTCAATGCATATTTACAGATAAAAAGTTCATATTACCATGATTTATTGAATGTTGAAAAAAAACATGGACTTCATATTAAGATATCAAGGTTAGTGATCCTAAATCTAGTAGCATTTTAATCAAAACTAAAAGAGTAAGCTTATGAATAAAATATTAATAAAGATTGTAGTGATTATGGGATTATTTTTTTCTTATTCAGTAAAACCAAATAACCATGAGAAAGTGATAAAATCGATGATTGACTTATCACCTAATAAACCAGTGCATAAATTATTTCCATTGACTATATTATCGATAAATGGTGAAAGTGTAAACCATAGAAATGATATGATTATGCTAGAACCAGGTGAATATAAATTTAAATTTTTAGCCAATGTTGATTTAAGGTTTTTTGCTGAAAGTGACAGAATAATCAGAACAAAAATTAACCAACGTAAATACCATGATAGTCTAGAGCTAATAGTTGAGCCAGGTACAAGTTACCAATTAGGCTTTGATGCAAGCTCAAGAAAAATAGAAGACTGGCGACCTGTTCTCCTAAGCACAACAAAAAAATAAAGTATTTATTGAGCTTTATTTTTTATGTATCAATAGCTCACTTTTCAACTTTTGGTTGATGGTTTGATTGAGGCATTTCTTTTATGTAAATGTCTTGTCTGCTATATGGGATTTCAATATTGAGCTCATCAAATTTATTATAAACACTCATATACAGTTCATGAATGACACGACCGCGTAATACGGGCTCATCAATCCAACAGAGTAATTCAAAGTTCACTGAAGAGTCACCAAAACCACGCATTCTCACTCTCGGTTCTGGTGTTTCACATACATCTTTGTCATCAAAACCAATGAGTTTAAGTACATTACAGACTTGATTTAGATCACTGCCGTAAGCTACACCAACCTTAATTCTTATGCGGTATTTTTCCCATCTTCCTGCACTTTGGTTTTGAATTTTAGCATTACCAATGACGGCGTTAGGAATAGTAATTTCAACATCATCACGTGTCAGTATGCGTGTGGACCTTATTCCTACATTAGTTACCATTCCACGTTCCCCAGAGTCAAGTACGACAAAGTCACCTGTTTTGTAAGGAGTGTCAGCTATAATAAAAAAGCCTGAGAATAAATTAGACAAAGTATCTTTGGCCGCAAAACCTACAGCAATACCGATAACTCCAGCAGACGCTAACCAAGCTGTGGGGTTGATGCCCCATATGATGAGAACAAAATAAGATCCTGTTGCTACAATAGCAATTTTACCGACCAATGAAAAAAGCGGTACAGTTTTTCTTTGGATCATTTTATAATTGTTTCTTAATTCACTTAAAACCCGCAGTAAAAGTCCAAGAATACCAAAACCTTTCACCATCCACATCAAGACTATGATGGTAAGGATGACATGTGCTAAGTTTAATTTTAAGGAATCAGATAGATTAAGCGTATTGAGCGCTACAATCATGAAAAAATAAAAAACAGTCAGAAAGATGGGTCTTTTGATCATTAAAATCAGTTCATCGTCTAATTTTGTTCGGGTGCGTTTTGTGACTTGCGAAGCACTACGAGTAACAACGAATTGAATTATTTTACCTACTAAATAACCAAAACTGAGTATGATAAAAAATTTTAAAAATGGAATAGATTGCAATTGATCCCAATAAGGTTGCCATGATTCTGGTAACCATTCTCTAAATTTTCCAATAAGGCTTGAAATTTCAGTTGTGATTGGTTCTTTTGTGTTTTCTACGATAGTTTCTGTTTCATCTTTATTCATTTTTGAATTATACAACATTGTCTTTTGATTGAAATAAATTTTTAATAATCAACACCAATAGTTGTGTCCTTTAGTTTTTTTGTAATGCCAAAATAGGATCAAGTTCAGCTGCTTTTTTAGCCGGATAGTATCCAAAACCTATGCCTGTTAGTAAGCAGACTCCTACAGCCAATACAATTGAAAACATGGACCACTCAACAGGCCAATCAGCAAATGTTTGAATAACAAACGAGAGGATCACGCCCATCACTATTCCTAACATGGCACCCACAGCAGCGATGGTTGCACTTTCTACTAAAAATTGATTTTTGATATCTGATTTTTTAGCACCTAATGCCCTCATCAGTCCAATCTCTTTTGTTCGTTCTAGAATTGTCGCAAGCATAATATTCATGATTCCTATGCCGCCAACTAACAAAGAAATTCCAGCTATACTAGACATGACGATAGTAAAAATCTTTTGTGTTTTGTTTTGTTGGTTTAATAAAGTAGCGGGCACTACAATTTCATAATCATCGACATTTCCATGTCTTCTTTTGATTAATCTATCTATTGCCAGTGCCGCCACTTGTGGTTGTATTGATTCATCAATTGTCACTTTAATATTATCGACTTGACTTTCTAAGTCTGCAATTTTAAGGCGTTTATGTGCTGTTGATAGTGGTAAGAATATGCGGTTGTGTTCAGCTCCTAATCTTATTCCTTGAATTTCATTTTTACTGAGTTGCTGTTGTTTCAAAACGCCTATGACTTCGACCCAAAGATGGTTTATTTTTATTAACTGGCCTATTGCTTCTTGATTGGGGAATAAACTTTTTGCAACATCAGCTCCAATAACCGCCACTTGTCTATTGGAGTTGTCATCTTCTTGGGTAAATAGTTTGCCTTGGTCAATTTTTAAATTTGACATTTCAAAACACTCTGAAGAGACAGCCATGACTGTGCTATCAGATTCGGCGTTTTGAGAAAACAAAGAATAGGTATTGATGTTTTTTTCAGCACAGCTCTTGGTTACAAATGGCAAAGAGTTTTCTATAGAAAGCCTGTCGTTTAAGCTAAGGCCTATTGAACTTTTCCTAATTTCTTTTAAAGTTTCTTCATCATTTTTCTTTTCAGATATGACCAAATTGCGCAATCCCATTGATTCTATTAATCTTGTTGATTCTTCTTTTGCGCCTTCTCCAATGCTGAGCATGGCAATAACGGCACCCACTCCAAAAACCATTCCCAGTAGAGTCAATAGAGTACGTAACTTATGGTGCATCATTTCTCTGATAGCTTGAATAAACAATGCTTTCATATTTTTGTCTCACTGGTTTTATTGGGTTCAGTTAAAGCAATGATATCATTTTCTTGTAAACCTGATTTTATAATGCACTGGCTACTAGAACAAATTCCCGTTGAGACATCGTTTTTTACAAAGCTGCCTTTGTTGTTTTTTTTATAAACCCAACTTTTATTTTTTTCTCTAAAGATGGTTTGAATTGGAATAATGAGCGCATCAGTATTATCAGATGTGACCATGGTGGCATTTAATCTTTGGCCAGGAAGGAGTTTTGTTTCGTCTTTTTCATTTATTTTAACTGTCACTGTAAAATATTTAACGGGGTTTCCGCGTTGTTTTGGCTGTGCTGTTTTACTGATAGCGCTAATTGTTCCTGTGAATTGGATATTGGGAAAAGCATGTAATTTAATGTCAACATTTTGATCGTTTTTTAATCCTATTGCTTCGATTTCAGGCACATATATTTTTGCATTCATTTCAGATAAATCGGGTAAAGAGGCAATGCCCCTGCCTGGAAAAATGGATTTGCCTGCTTGAGGAAAAGATCCGTCCCAATCTTTCTTAAGCACGACTATACCATCGTGTGGTGCTAATATTTCTAGTTGCGAAAGGTTTGCCTCATTGGTGCTAAGTTTAAAGTTTTGTTTTTGGCTTTTGGACTCAATTAATTGAATTTCAGAATCTGATTTGCCTTTAAAGTGTCCTGCCATATTTTCAATGTATTGTGATTTGGCTTCTAAATATTCTTCGTTATCAGAGGCTTCGATCATTTCTATTTTTGTGTACAGTAATGGGTCATTAATGTTAAATTTTTGTGCCATTTCATATTCAAATTCGACAACTTTTCCTTCGTTGTTAAAATCATCAAGAGAATTATCCAGTTCTCTTATTTTCTGTAGACGATCATAATTTAGTTTCATCAGCTCGTATTCAGCTTCATCTACTTCGTTTTGAAAGGTTGTTCCATCAAATTTGACAATGATGTCGCCTTTATTGACTTTAGAGTATTGATCAACCACCCAGGCAATGGTTTGTGGTCGTCTTGATTTTGATGGGGCATTGATTTGTGTTGCTTGCAATGCCTCTAATTCTCCTTGTGCGACGATTCCAAAATTTTTATCTGATAATTTCACTGTCATTTCAGGAGTTATATTCTCACTTTCAGAACAAGAAAATAAAAATATACTTAGGATTAAGGTTGTTATGATTTTCATTATAATTGACTAATTTTTTGGTTGTTAGAGTTGTCAGGTTTTATAAAAGCAGTTAGGCGCATGCCTGGACGCATAATTTCCGAATCTGTTTCTTCAAAATGTACAATGGCTTCTAGAATTTTACTGGGTTGATTTTTGGATTTAACTCTAACAACTTTGGAAATTGATTGTATAGTCCCTTTTAATTCTACATCAGGTAAAGCATCTAATTTAACAGTGACTAATTGATTGTTTTTAACGTGTTTAATGTTGTTTTCTGTTACTTCTAATCGGGCAATAATTTTATTTAGATTAGCCACTTCAACAACTCTTCTGTTACCCCAAATTGAATCACCAACGGCGTATTTTTCACCTTGCCAGTTAGTTTTATGTAAGACAATTCCTGGTGCCTTAGCAAACATTTTCATACTTTTGATGGAGTTTGTATATTCCTCTATGTCAGATTTTAATTTTTTAATTTCAGCATTAATGATGCGTTCTTCAGTTTTGGCTTTATCTTTACTTAATTCAAAATCTTTTAAGGCTGAATCATATTGGTATTGCGCTAATTCATGATTAAGCTGATTTTCTTTGTAATCATTTTGGGCCAGCACGCTTTTGGGAAGTTCCGCTTTACGAGCGGCTTTTTCAAGCTCCATTTTCTTTTCTTCAATATCAATTAGTTTTTTTTCAAACATTTCAATATCCAGTGCCTTGTTATTTTTTAATTGACTTTCTTTGATACCCAGTTCACCCTTCGATTCGTTTAAATTGTTTTGAATGACATCGGTTTTAAACATAAGAACTGGCATACCTGCTTTGACTACAGATCCATCATCGGCCATATAAGAAACGGTATATTGCCATACGTTTTTTACCCTAGGAGGTGAAAAGTTATCTGTGTTGAGCGCTCTCAGTTCTCCTGACATTTTTATGTCATCAGCGGCATTAATATTGAAAGAAAGTAATAGTAAAATGAATAGCGTTTTCATGGTTTTATTCCTATAAATCGATTGTGACAAGTGCGCTCATGCCTAATAATAAGTCATCAGAAGGAGAGTCTTCTATCTGTATTGTTGCTTGATAATATAACCCATCACCCCAAATTTGCTTATCTGAGCCCCCTGAGGATATTTTTATAATTTTCCCTTGATAAGTTTTGTCCAAATAGGCATCAAATGTTATTTGTGCTGGTTGGCCGACAACAAGCTTAGGAATGTCAATGGCGTTAACACTGGCAACAATCTGCAAATCTGTGTTTTGTGAAACATTCATGATATTCATGCCAGTTTGAATTTGATCACCTTCTTGAATTTTTTCTCCAGTCCAAGAATGTGTGGCATAAATAATGTAACCTTCTTGCTCTGCTGTAACTGTAAAATTTTCTAATGTACTTTTTAAGTAATCTAGTTTGTTTTGTTTTTGTATGACTCCCACAGATACTTTTTTCTTACTGTTTTCTATTACAGTTTTGATTTCACTGAGATCAGTGATGGCTTTTTTATAAGATTTTTCACGATTTTTTAGTTGTAATTGATTTTGCTTATATTGAAGTTCTCCAATAAAATCCTCTGGAATTTGAGCTTGCATTTGTGCAATTTCAAGATTGATTTTAGAGGATTTGTAATTCATTTCAGTTGTATTTAACTGAATATCATATTCAATTTCACTTCTTTTAGCTGTCGCTAGAAAATTTTCCATATCGTCAATCTGAGATTCTAATTGAGTATTGATATTTGCTCCATCGATTCTAACCAGAATATCGCCTTTCTTTACTCTTTTGCCTTCTTGTTCCATTTCACTGATTTTGCCATTAAAAGAGGGCACCAATGGCATCAGAATACGCTGTGTATTTTTTGATTCTAATTCACCAGTAATAAAAATTGTTTCAGCAGAACACATAAATGTTGTTAGGGTTAATAAAATTATTATTTTCATGGTAATATTTCTCCATCAAGAAAATGAATGGTTCTATTTGCGCTTTCAGCAATATCATCTTCATGAGTTACCATGACAATTGTTTGCCCAGCTTTATTGAGCTCTTGTAATAAGCTTATTATTTGATTTGATATTGTGCTATCTAAATTTCCTGTTGGTTCATCGGCTAATAAAATATCTGGACTATTGATTAATGAGCGTGCAATGGCAACTCTTTGTATCTGACCTCCTGACATTTGATTTGGCATATGCTGCATGCGATCTTGTAGACCAACCTTTGTGAGTAAATCTTTTGCTTTTTGTATGCCTATTTCTGTCAATTTTTGCTTCGAATAACGCAGTGGCAAGAGAACATTGTCCAAAGCACTGAGCCTTGGTAAAAGATGAAACCCTTGAAACACAAAACCAATGCGTTCATTTCTTATTCTGGAAAGTTCATCATCTGCCATTTTACTGACATCTTGACCAGCAAGAAAATAATTGCCAGATGTGGCTTTGTCCATACAACCCAGTATATTGAGTAATGTCGATTTACCGGAACCAGAGCGGCCCATTATGGCGACAAATTCAGCAGTTTTAATTTCTAGGTCAATGGCATTTAAGGCTGTTATTTGCTCACCTTGGGTTTTAAATATTTTAGTAAGATTATTTATTTTTATCATTATTGTTAAAATTTCGTTATCTTAGTTTGGATGCTGTAAGTGAAAATTAGTTCACTATTATATTAATAAATTATTGAATTTGAAAAATTTATATCTTGCTGGTACTTATGGATTGAAATTTTGATCACTTATTAATGAATCGAAAGTCCATTAATTCAGAAAGTACAGGTATTTTCCTCATTCAGTTTTTCATTCATATTCGGCACATTTAAGCCAAAATTGAATGAAGTTCAAACTTATTATAAAGCGCTTTAATGTATTAAGACAGGCTTGATTTTAATTTCCTTAACATGCTCTGTGTTTTATGGTGGATTCACTCCAGTTTTCTTGAACGAGCATGTGCAATTGTCTATTTAGAAGTCATACATATGATTGTATTTCTTTGCTTACTATGTAAATTATTTTAAAAACAACCATACTCAGGTAGTTATTTTACTGTACAGTAAATTATGATGACTAACTATGTCGTAAAATTTTCAATGTCATGTGGCTTTTATCGGCATATTTTAATTTTATGTTGAGAATTTTTTATTCTAAGCCTTATAATACACGACTTAATTTATTAAACAAACAGAGTAGAGAGATGAAAGATCAAGATTCCATATTTTTCAAAAACTTTTCAATCATGCTAATTGCATTATTAGTCATTACAATTGTGTTAATTCTTTTTGGAAAAGTATTGCATGAAAAATTGCTTGGAAGAGATGCGCTATCAGAAGACAGAACAGCTGTTGCCCAAACCATTAAGCCAGTTGCCATGGTCAATACTGGTGGAGCTGTCATTGCCGAAGTAAAACCAGAAGTTATGGTTGCATTTGAAGGGTCTTTGGATGGTGCAATGATTTATCAAAACGTTTGTGCAGCTTGTCATACCACAGGTGCAGGAGGCGCCCCAAAATTGGAAGCAGCAGCTTGGACCTCCAGAGTTGAGACAGGAATGGAGAAGATGGTCAGCAATGCGATTTTAGGATACCAAGGTGAATTAGGTCTTATGCCTGCCAAGGGTGGAAGAGCAGATTTATCTGATGAACAAGTTAAAGCCACTGTTGAATTCATGACAAGCCAACTATAAGAGTTTTACTTTCATAAAACTAAAAGAATTAAAAGCACATTTATACTGTGCTTTTTTTTTGAATGACCAAAATATTAAAACAATCCATTAAAACGAACGTTTGAGGCAATCAAACAAAAAAGTTTAAAAATATAGTTTTTATAGACATTTGCGTATTTTTTATGCAAAATCAGGTCTTTTAGTAGCAAGATAGCGTCAGTTGTAAGAGTAGAATGCTTAATATTACCGTTTTAAATGGCCCAAACCTCAATCTCCTAGGAATCAGAGAACCAGAAATATATGGTTCAACTGGTTTAAAAGAGATTGAATCTGAAATGCGTCAACTCTTAGAGCAAAAACAGGTTGATTCTCAAGTAACTTTAGACTTTTATCAGTCTAACAAAGAGTATGAAATCATAGAAACTATTCAAAATTTAATCAACAAAAATAACCAATGTATCATATTCAATCCTGCTGCTTTTACACACACAAGTATTGCCATAAGAGATGCACTTTTGGCAACTAAAATTCCTTTCATTGAAGTTCACTTGTCCAATGTCTATGCGAGAGAAGAATTCAGAAAAAAAAGCTGGTTTTCTGATATCGCTATTGGAACAATAACTGGGTTAGGAGCAATGGGTTATCAATTAGCATTACAGTATTTTATTGACAACCAAATAAATTAAATTTTAATCAATATTAAATCGGGGACACCGCGTGGATATTAGAAAAATCAAAAAGCTCATAGAGCTACTAGAAAATTCATCACTGACTGAAATGGAAATTCAAGAAGGTGAAGAATCAGTAAAACTATCAAGACATAATCAATCTCCTATGGTTGCAGCACCAATGCCTGCTCCTGTTGCTCAAGTGCAACCAACACAGACAACGCCTGCTGAAACATCTAATGACATTCAACAGAGCAGTTCACAAAGCGAAGGCAAAATACAAAGAAGCCCAATGGTAGGAACTTTTTACACAGCTTCTTCACCTGAAGCGGAACCGTTTGCAAAAGTAGGTCAAAAAATCAAGGTTGGTGACACTTTGTGCATAGTAGAAGCCATGAAGATGTTCAATCAAATTGAATCTGAATTTGAGGGAACGGTGACTAAAGTGCTTGTTGAAAACGGCCAACCGATTGAGTTTGATGAACCTTTGTATGAAATCAGCTAGGTAAGATATTATGTTTACAAAAATTGTTATTGCCAATAGGGGAGAAATTGCCCTAAGGATATTGCGTGCCTGTCATACCATGGGCATCAAAACAGTAGCGGTTCATTCAACTGCTGATAGAACACAAAAGCATGTTGGGATGGCTGATGAATCAGTCTGTATTGGGCCACCTCCATCACTCAATAGTTATTTAGATATTCCAAAAATCATCGCTGCAGCAGAAGTGACTGATGCCGAAGCCATTCATCCTGGATATGGTTTTTTAGCTGAAAATGCAGATTTTGCAGAACGTGTTGAAAAATCAGGATTTACTTTCATTGGTCCGAAAGCTGAAACCATTCGATTAATGGGAGATAAAGTGGCGGCTATTAAAGCCATGTTAGCTTCCAACGTTCCATGTGTTCCCGGATCTGGAGGACCCTTAAATGATGATGTTGAGCGCAATCTGAAAATCGCAAAAAGAATTGGCTATCCAATCATTATAAAAGCGGCATCTGGTGGCGGAGGACGAGGCATGCGCGTAGTGCACACAGATGCAGCATTAAATAATGCCATCAAAATGACACAAACTGAAGCGGCAGCAGCGTTTGGAGATGGTACTGTTTATATGGAAAAATATTTGCAAAACCCCAGACACATTGAAATTCAGGTTTTATCTGACAAACATGGCAATGCAATCCATTTAGGTGAGAGAGATTGCTCTATGCAACGCCGCCACCAAAAAGTAGTTGAAGAAGCTCCTGCTCCGGGTATCACACCAGAACAAAGAGAGGCCATTGGAGCAGTCTGCGTTGATGCCTGTAAACGAATAAAATATGAAGGCGCAGGTACTTTTGAATTCTTATTCGATGATGGTGAGTTTTATTTTATTGAGATGAATACCAGAATTCAAGTAGAACACCCTGTGACTGAAGCCATTACTGGTGTTGATTTAATTAAACAGCAATTGTTGATAGCATCAGGCGAACCCTTAAAAATAAAGCAAAGTGATATCAAAATTATTGGACATGCGATTGAATGCCGAATCAATGCAGAGGATTCAAAAACATTTATGCCATCACCCGGCACCATCAACATATTTCATGCACCAGGTGGTCCAGGTGTAAGAGTCGACTCACATGTTTATGATGGATATAAGGTGCCTCCAAATTATGACTCCATGATCGGAAAAATCATTGTTAGAGGCGAAGACAGGTTAACCAGTATAAAACGCATGCGACTGGCATTAGCAGAAACAGTAGTCTCTGGAATTAATACGAATATCGCTTTACAGCAAATGATTATGCAAGACCAAGGTTTTGTTTCTGGCGAAAAAAACATTCATTATCTCGAAAAATTACTGGAAAAGGATAAATAACAACATTATGGATCAATCAACTGACAATTCAGAATATGAATATTTTGAAGTAATGGTACCTTGTGGCTCTCATGAAGTTGATGAAATTGAATCTTTGTTGCTGTCACTCGGTGCATGCTCTGTGACTTATAGAGATGCTGATGATGTGGCTATCTTAGAGCCTGCTCCTGGAGCAATGCCGCTGTGGAATGATATTGAAATAACGGCAATGTATACCAAAGATTATCAAGAAGAAGCGATAATTGCTGGGATTAAAGCACAACTTCCAAAGCACCAAGCCAAAAGTAAAAAATTAATCACACAGGTTTGGGAGCGAACATGGCTTGAACATTTCAAGCCAATGCAGTTTGGACAAGACACTTGGATTATACCCAGTGAATTTGAAGCACCTGAAAAACAAGCGATCAATATATACTTGGACCCAGGATTGGCTTTTGGAACAGGAACACATCCAACAACAGCCTTGTGTCTTGAATGGATTGACTCAAATAATTTACACCATAAAAAAGCGATTGATTTTGGCTGCGGTTCTGGAATTTTAGCCATAGCTGCTGCAAAACATGGCGCTCAAAAAGTTTATTGTACTGATATTGATCCACAAGCCATAGAATCGACATTAAGCAATTGTGAAAACAATGGTGTATTGAGTCATATATCTATTGTAGAGGTTAATCAAGTAGCTGAATTGAAAAACTTGGACATTGTTATGGCCAATATATTGGCTGCCCCTCTATTAACTTTAGTGGATACATTTGATGGCATGTTGAAGCAAGGTGGTGAATTAATTATGTCAGGAATATTATCAGAACAAACAGATGAAATAGTTGCAAAATTTAAGCAGTCATTTGTTGACTTTCAAATCAAGATTACCGATGATTGGGCAAGTGTCTACGCCAAAAAGAAAAACCAACTGAATACTAATTAATATGATGACTCAATATGTTTACTCAATGTAGAGGCTGTGGAGAAATTTTTCAGGTCATTGTCGATGACTTGGTCACTGCCAGTGCCATGGTGCGATGTAGTTCTTGCGGAACTGTATTTAATGCATTAGATACCTTGTCTGATTATAAACCTCAGCAAAGCACTGATTTAATATTACATGAAAACGATAATCCACCCCCGTTGTTAACCCATGAATTCAAAGAGAGTATTGTTAAACCCAGTATTCAGAAAACTGCACCAATTAAGAAAAAGCCAGTCGAAAATATTGATGAAGGGGTTGTTTATAATGTGAAACCTGATTTTGTTGCCAATGAAGTAACAAAAAATAAAAAAACATCATTGATGTGGCCATTGCTCAGTATTCTTTTATTGGCATTACTATTTTGGCAAACATCTATGGCATTAAAAAATGGCAGTTTAAAGTTACCAGCTGGGAGTCTAAGAGATAGCGTTTGTGGTGTATTAATTTGTTACAAGCAAATGCATAACTCTAACATTAGTAAAATTGCATTGGTATCACGCAGTATACGTCAACATCCTGGTAGAGATAATGCCTTAATTATTAGAACTGGAATTATGAATAATGATAGTCAAATTCAAGAGTTTCCTGCTTTACAAGTGAAGATGTCGAACCTGAATGGAGATATTGTTGCGATGCGACGTTTTTTGCCCCATGAATATATTGACTCAGAAACCATACAAGCAGGCATGTTACCCAACACGTTGGTTCAAATTACCTTAGAACTACAAAGTCCTGGTAATAATGCAGTGACATTCGAAGTGGGTTTTAGTCCAACTTATGGCGCAAATCAAAACTAAAGATAAATTAGAATAAAATGGACAGTGACAAAATTAATTTAAAAGACTACACCCGGCAAACTGTCAATCAATATTTAAATGATATGAAAGGATTCAAAGCTAAAAATTTATACAGCTTTGTTATTAATGAAATCGAAAAAGGAATCATTCTAGAAGTTCTTGAGTTTACAAAAGGAAATCAAAGCGAAGCCTCCTCCATTTTAGGCATAACTCGCACTACCTTGCGAAATAAAATAAGAAAACATAAGCTATAAACCAAAACAGCGTTATAATACTGCGCCGTCTCCTTATCAAAATTTATATATTATGACATGTACTCAAAATAGGATCTCTATTAGAAGAGCTCTCATCAGTGTATCCGATAAATCTAACTTAGAGTTTCTGGCCAATGGTTTACGAGAGTTGGGCGTGGAAATTTTATCAACAGGAGGAACAGCAAAATTTCTCTCAGATCTTGGACATGAGGTCACAGAAGTTTCAGATTATACTCAGTTTCCAGAAATGATGGATGGAAGAATAAAAACACTTCACCCTAAGATTCATGGTGCTCTTTTGGGCAGAACAGATATCGATGATGAAGTGATGAAAAATAATGGTATTGAAGCCATCGATTTATTGGTGGTAAATCTTTATCCATTTGAAAAAACCATTGCAAATGCCGATGTAAAGCTAGACTCAGCGATTGAAAATATAGATATTGGTGGCCCAGCAATGGTCAGAGCGGCTTCTAAAAACCACGATCGGGTGACAGTCTTAGTTGATCCAAGTGATTATAAAGAATTTATAGATGAAACCATGACATATAATGGTGTTTCGCATGCAAATCGTCACATATTAGCAGCCAAAGCTTTTGCCCATACAGCCCGATATGATGGGATTATTGCCAATTATTTAAGTTCTATGAGTGATACGGGTGATAAAACTGATTTTCCAAGATTCTTAACAAAACAATTTGAACACAGAAGCCATCTCAGATATGGAGAAAATCCACACCAAAAAGGGGCGTTTTATACAGAGAAAAATCCAGAAATTGGAACCATAGGCTACACAGAGTTGCTCCAAGGTAAATCCTTAAGTTATAATAATATAGCAGATGCAGATGCAGCCTTAGAGTGTGTCAAAGAATTTGATGATGTACCAGCTTGTGTAATTGTCAAACATGCAAACCCTTGTGGCGTAGCTTTAGAGTCAAATCTAGAGTTGGCTTATTTGAAAGCTTTTTCAACAGATCCAACCTCTGCATTTGGTGGGGTCATTGCTTTTAATGGCACTGTCAACCAAAAACTGGCTGAAACCATTATTGATAAACAGTTTGTAGAAGTCATTGTTGCCCCAATGTTTGATGATGATGCATTAATTACTTTGGCTCAAAAGAAAAACCTGCGTGTACTGCATTGTGGCCAGTGGCAGACTGAAGAAAAACCTTGGCAAATGTACAAAAGAGTCAATGGCGGTTTATTGGTTCAGGATGCTGATATTTTAAAGCTTAACGACACCCAATTGACTGTGGTTTCAAAGAAACAACCAACAAATGAACAATTAGCCGATTTAAAGTTTGCTTGGAAAGTTGCAAAAAGAGTCAAGTCCAATGCCATTGTGTATGCAAATGATCTCATGACTATAGGAGTCGGAGCAGGGCAAATGAGCCGAGTCGTGAGTGCCAGAGTGGCCTCAATTAAAGCCCAAGATGCTGATTTAAAAGTAACGGATTCTGTGATGGCCTCAGATGCATTTTTCCCGTTCAGAGACGGTATTGATACCGCAGCAGCAAGCGGTATATCAGCTGTCATTCAGCCTGGCGGCTCTATCAGAGATGAAGAAGTTATAGATGCTGCGAATGAACACAATATGGTTATGATTTTTACAGGTGTCAGGCACTTTAATCACTAAGGACATACTACGAAATGACAAAGAATAAAGTTTTAGTTATTGGCTCTGGTGGCAGAGAACATGCATTGGCATGGCGATTGAGTTTATCAGATACAGTAAAACATGTTTTTGTGGCGCCAGGTAATCCAGGTACTGCTCAAGAAAATAACATAACAAATATTGATATTAGATCAAATGATTATCAGGCTCTCATAGGTTTTTGTAAAGAAAACACTATTAATCTTGTGGTTGTTGGACCAGAACAGCCTTTATGTGATGGTTTGGTTGATTTAATGTCAGAAGCAGGAATTCCTTGTTTTGGGCCTTCAGCAGCGGCTTCTCAGTTAGAAGGTTCTAAAACCTATAGCAAACAATTTTTAGAAAAATACAATATTCCTACAGCTCAATATGCTAGTTTTACAGAAGTTAAAATCGCTCAAGATTATCTAAAAAATCAAAACTATCCAGTTGTTATTAAAGCGGATGGACTGGCTGCTGGCAAAGGTGTTGTAATAGCACAAAACGAATCACAAGCACATGCTGCGATTCATGATATGTTAAAAGGTAACGCGTTTGGAGAGGCAGGCCATAAAATAATTATAGAAGAGTTTTTAGAAGGTGAAGAAGCCTCATTTATAGTTATTGTTGATGGTGAAAATTACATGACTATGGCCACTTCACAAGACCATAAAGCCAGGGATAACCAAGATAAAGGGCCTAATACTGGAGGTATGGGGGCTTATAGTCCTGCTCCAGTAGTCAATCAATATGTACATGAACAAACAATCGAAAAAATCATAAAACCTACCATCCAAGGAATGATTACTGAAGGCACTCCTTTTGTGGGATTTCTTTACGCAGGGCTGATGATTGATAAACAAGATAACCCAAAAGTATTAGAATTTAATGTGAGATTTGGTGACCCTGAAACTCAGCCAATTATGATGCGCTTACAAAGTAACTTGGACCAATTGTGTCTAGCCGCTATTAATGGAGAATTAAAAAACCAATCAATTAGTTGGAATACGCAACATTGTTTGGGGGTTGTTTTAGCTGAAAGTGGTTATCCAGAACACTACAAAAAAGGGTCTATTATTACTGGCTTAGAAAATAAAAACGACAATCAAGACGTCAAAGTATTTCATGCGGGAACTGCGCTTATAAACAATAAGCTGGTGACAAATGGCGGTCGAGTTTTATGTGTTTGTGCTTTAGATGAGAAGCTTTCAAAAGCCCAACAGAAAGCTTATAAAATGGTACAAAATATTTCTTGGGACAGCCTTTATTATCGGACAGATATTGGTTTTAAAGCGATTTGATAGCTCTTGTATAATCAAGACATTTATTAATGATTAATGTGGCAATTTAACAACATTAATTTAGATTATTACAGTTATGTTGCACATCATTGACAAAATGTTGTTTTTTTGTCATTATTCAAGATTATGTGTCATTTTTTTAGAACAGGTTAATATTATTAAAATTTTTTCTTTCAGCGCTATTTATTTATTATTATTAAATAGTCAAATAATCAACGCTAATATGCTTGCACCAGCAAGTCATAGCTTTGATAATTTAGTGTATGATAAAGAAAGGCAAAATAACTCTATGCACTTGGGACAATGGCGCAATCATATTTCACAAAAGTTGAATCCAATTTATTTTAGCCAACTGTCCGATTTAAGTTATGACAACAGATACATAAACAATCCGTTCAATTTTTCGGTTGAGGAATTTACATTTGAAACGCCTGTCTTTTCTCACAGTGACTTTTCTGCAAGTTTTGATCATTCAGAATTATACTTTTCATTCTCAACAAAAAGTCTTAATGCAACGCCGCTAACTCTTGGACGTTTCATATCCTCGCTGAGCCCCAATAGAAACTTTGGAAAGTCACAAACTAATTATCAAATTGTCAAACAAGATTATTATGCTCCGAGTTATACTTTCTCTAAGGGCAGCAGTTCTTTTGGTTTAGGCTTTATATTAGTACAGCAACGGTTTTTGGATGATTCATTTGGCTCAGTAACATATGCTGTGTCTACTCCTTTATCAATATCAGAGGATCCATCTTTTTTAAGTACAAATAGAGGTGTTGGATACAATCTAGATTTTGTTCAAAATTTACCTGCAAATATAGATCTTTCCTTTAACTATCAGACAAAAATTGAAATGAATGAATTTGATTTGTTGGGTCAAAGTTATTCAGATCCAGGTGATTTCGATATTCCGAGTCATTTTTCTGCTAATCTTTCTATTCCTTTCTTAAAATCACATGAGATAAATTTTAAAGCAGAAAAAATTCAGTACAGTGAAATAGACACCAATGTGCATTCTGGATATTCAGAAGCCTTTTTGACTGCATTTAATAGCCCAATTAGTCCGATATTCAAATTGGATGACCTAACTGTTTATTCAATGCATTATGAAAAATTATTAAATGATACAACCACAGTTAATTTGGGTGTTTTATCAAGACAACAAGCTCCAGCATTGGCTAATATTTATAATAGAATATTAGAAAATGATACAGCCAAATACAGTTACCAATTGGGGTTTTTACATAAACTGCCTTTTGGGGAAATTAATTTTGTTGCCAGTTTTGCTAACAAGCCTATTATGATTGGCAGCACTGATTTTGGTAGATTTTCTACTTCAACTTTAGATAAACACTTAGAAGGTGTACTTTCTTGGAATCTTAATTTCTAAATGAATGTCTTAGCAAACTGGTGGAAAAGAAACTTTAATAATCCACAAATTTTCATACTAATCAGTATTCTTATTTTTGTTTTTGCAGTAATAATATTGCTTGGTAAACCTCTGGCTCCATTCTTGAGCAGTATTGTTTTGGCTTATTTGCTTGAGAGCATCATTAATAGATTAGAAATTCTAAAGATGCCAAGAATGTTAGCTGTTATTATTGTTTTTTTATTGTTTGTGGCTTTTCTAATGTTTTTAATATTCTGGGTGATACCTGTATTATTGTCACAAATATCCCAATTGGTTCAACAGCTACCAACTTATTTAAGTACCGGCCTAGATTTTGTTAGGAAACTCCCTGAAAATTATCCCAACTTGATTGAAGAAGAACAAGCATTATCATTAATCAAAACCATAACCTCTGAATTAACCCAAGCTGGTCAAAGTGTTTTAAGTATTACTCTGTCATCCGTTTTTAATGTGATTTCAATTGGCATATTCATTATATTAACACCCATTTTGGTCTTTTTTATGCTGAAAGATAAAACCAGTATTATTAGTTGGTTCTCTCAGTTTATTCCCAAAGATTCAAAGTTAACATTATCTATATGGGGCGAAGTAGACGTGCAAATAGGTAACTATGTTAAAGGTAAGGTCATGGAAATCTTTATAGTTGGACTTGTTACTTATATTTTGTTTATATTATTCGATCTTCAATATTCAATTTTACTGGCAACATTAACGGGCTTTTCAGTGCTGATACCTTATATAGGAGCCGCTATAGTAACTATTCCGATTGCTTTAGTCGCATTCTTTCAATTTGGATGGACTGGCGATTTTGCTTGGATAATTTTTAGTTATGGCATTATTCAATTGCTTGATGGCAATGTTCTGGTGCCTTGGCTATTTTCAGAAGTAAATAACTTGCATCCCATTGCCATTATTGTTGCGGTATTGTTTTTTGGTGGGATCTGGGGTTTTTGGGGTGTTTTCTTCGCTATTCCTTTAGCGACAATGGTCAATGCTATTATTAACGCTTGGCCAAAAAATAGAGCGGTAGAAGAATCTGAAGCTTGATTTACGTTCTAGTTGAGTTAAGCATTAAAGTATCAAATGGTAAATGCAACCCTTAACACTCTATATTTGCTGCCATTAAAGAATCAAGTTTTCCTGAGTTCAAATGATCAACCAAGTCATCATAACCACCTACATGGTATTCTTTAATAAATATTTGTGGGACGGTAAAACGACCAGATCTGGTAATCATTTCTTGTTTTAAACTGGATTTCTTATCAACCCGAATTTCATTAAACACGATTCCTTTTTGCTTTAATAGCTTTTTTGCCGCATAGCAATAAGGGCAAAGAAGTGTTCCGTATACCAATACATCGGTCATATTTAATTTCTCATTATTTTATTTGCAGATTATATATCAAAAAGGATTAACATTTCGTTACATTTAGACTAATTACAAAATAACATGTGTTAATGCTTTTAATATTTCTCAATAAACCCTTTCACTTGTAAATTTTTTAATGGTCTTAACCATGGTGGATCAATATTTGCTGGTAAATTATTCGCATTATCTAAACCAGTTTGTTTATCTTTGTAGAGACCATATAATACAATCCACCAATCTTTATCAGATCTTAATGTTTTTAGTATCAGTACTTCATCTTTATTTAATTGCTTTTGATTAACATAATTAATCGCTCCTTGTGAGGAACTGACGCCAATTAATTGATGGGACCACAATTTTGCATATGGGTTGCTTGCTGATACTTCTTTATAATTTACTTCAGATGAATCTTGGCTTTTTTTACTGGTTTGAGTGGGTGTAGTTTTATTGACTAAGTTTCGATTGCTCTTTGATTTGTCATCATCTTTTGCAACAATAGAGTTTTGTGTATTAAACTTAGGCATGTTAATTGGTTTAATAACCACATCTGCTGATTTAAGTTCAGAGGTTTGTTTTTCTAGTAATTTGCTGGCTTTTTCATTGGCAATGTTCTGCTGATCTTCAGGAGCACAAATCCATTTGTTTTGCGTGGCAAAGCAGACTATATTGGTTTCGTTGTCTTTATTTTGAGCCACACAAATCGAACTCGCCATCAAGACAATCAATAATATTATTGACAGTTTTTTATGGCTTTTAAAATATCTTGTTCGCATACATTTTGTTGTATTATTGCATCACCTAATGCTTTCATTAAAATAAGTCTGTGATTATTATTGACGACCTTTTTATCAAAACGCATGAGTCTAACAATATGATGGGCATCAATGTCAGTTGGTAGCATAGACAACAATTGAAAATCTTGCAAGTGCTTTTGTGTTTCTTTTCTGAGCGTTCCATCTGACAGTTTTAAGAGATCCGATAATTCAGCTGCCATCACCATTCCAATTGCAACCGCTTCGCCATGAGTATAACGAACATAGTTTGTGTGGGTTTCAATGGCATGGCCAAAAGTATGCCCTAAATTTAACAATGCCCTGATACCAGATTCTTTTTCATCTTGTTGGACTATCTCTGCTTTAAATTGACAGCACTGAGCAATCAGTTGAGTCAAAATAGATAAATCTTGATTTAAAATGTCTGTGGAATGAGACTCCAGCCACTGTTTGAATTCAATCTGATTGATTAAACCGTATTTAATGGTTTCTCCCATTCCTGACTTAAACTCTCTTTCTGGCAAGGTTTTAAGGGTAGCAGTGTTGATAATAACTGCCTTAGGCTGATGAAAAGCACCAATTAAATTTTTACCTTTTTTATGGTTAATTCCAGTTTTTCCACCAACTGATGCATCAACCTGCGCCAGTAAACTGGTAGGTACTTGAATAAAATCTATGCCTCGCATCCAGCTAGCTGCAGCAAATCCAGTCATATCACAAATGACTCCACCACCAAGACTCACAAGTAAATCAGATCGATTAAAATTATTGTCAGCTAAAAAATCTAAAATTTGCAACCATGATTTATCATTCTTATACGCTTCGCCATCAGGAAGTGTGAATGCATATATATTGTTAGATTCCACAGGTAAGGCATTACGCAACTGATTAAGATAAATTGGAGCCACCGTTTCATTTGAAATAATGGCCACTTTCCGATTTTTCATTACTGGCGCTATTGAACTAAAGTCAAAACCGTTGTCATTGATAATAATGTCATAACAACAATTTTCTAATTTAATCCTGACTATTTTAGAATTCATCATATTTATCTCTCTGGCAATGACCATCTGCATAATTAGAGGTCATACATTTGTATTTTTTATTATTTAAAATATTTTTTGATTAGTATGCCCGCCATTTTATGGGCGGATTGATTGCCAGTCTTAATGGTTCTTGTGGCAACAGATTGATACAAGGGATTGCGAATGAATGCCATGTCGATTAATTTTTGTTTGCGATCACTGACTTGCAATAGAGGTCGCTTTTTGTCTTTTTTTAACCGAAACAACTGTTGTTTGACATCTGTTTTTAAATAAATCACCATGCTTTGACTGTTTTTTAATAATTCAATATTGTC
>JBGCFT010000053.1:0-4375 GCA_045107085.1 Marinicellaceae bacterium
AGGATTCAAGATTAATTGCATGGCGCAATTATCCACCAACATGTGTTCTAGTGTCACTTCTGGGTATTCTAATGCGACTTCATCGGCAATTTTTCGCCATAATTTTGAAGTATCTAATACATTGGCTTTATCAACTGATGTGAGTTTTTTATCACGAGACATCGCTGTTTGAAAACCTTTGTGCAGCGCTATTTTTATTTGATTTTCATCATATCGGGCTTCATCGGTTGCCACTCTTAATCCATTTTCTTCAAATTGTTTGTGCTCACCGAAATAGATATCACCCAATAATTCACGAATAATCATGATGTCCACACCTTTTTTAATCAGTTCGGGTTTTAATGGAGAAATGCTTATTAATGATTTGTATAAGGTAGATGGACGTACATTAACATTTAAACCCAAAGCTTTGCGCAATGCCAGCAAAGAATTGGCTTCGCATTTGTACCACTTGGGTAAATGCGCATCAGTGATTGGGCCACCAACCGATCCAAATAACACGGCATCAACTGATTGACACAATTGAGCGGTTTCATCAGGAAAATGAGTGTGGTGCGCATCAAATGCAGCCCCACCAATGAGTCCATGCTTAATCTCAAATCCATTGTCTAAGGCATTTAATACCCGCAAAGTTTGATTCATGACTTCAGGACCGATGCCATCACCAGATAAAACTGCTACTGTTTTTTTCATTGTCTCTGTTTTGAAAATTGAATGATTGTATTGTATCTGCTCAATTCATTATTACAATTAAAAACAGATCTCATTATTCATGAATGACTAATTACACTGTTAACCTCTACAATCACGCTATAAAATGTCATCTAATTTAATCAATACTAGGAAAAAACCATGAAGAAATTATTGATCACATGTCTCTTGCTCATTCCATTTTATATCAATGCCAAAAATAACCTTAGCAAAGGTGATGTCCAATTAAAAAATTCATTGTTATGGGAAGTCACTGGCAAAGAAATCACAGAGCCTTCTTATTTATATGGAACAATGCATCTCATATGTGATTTAAGTACAACAAATAAAGCCAAAGTTCAAAAAGCCGTTGACGCCAGCCAACAACTCTATCTTGAAGTCGATATGTTTGACCCAAATCAAGCCGCCAGTATTATGACTGCCTTGTCTGAAGGAACGAAAATTAAAGACATTGAAGACCAAGAAAAGAAACAAAAACTTTTAGAGCTGTCTGAAAAACATTTGGGTATGTCAGGCTCTATCGTTGAAAACACCAATTTATTTACGATTTTTTCAATGGTTGCATTTAAAGCCATGGATGCGTGTGCCTTCCCAACCTCTGTAGAAGAATCTATAGAGTCCAAATTTGACAATGATCGGTCAAAAATAGCAGGACTTGAAACCATTGCTGAACAAATGGAGTTTATCAAAGCCTCAGAAGTGGCCAATTTAGACAATACCATCATAGGGCTTCAAGAATTTGACAACATGAAAATAATGATGAAAGAATTAGATGCGCTGTATATGTCTGAAAATATCAATGGATTATACACTTTGATGACAGAGCCATCTGAAGTTTATACTCAAGAATACATTGATAAAATGATGGCTGTCTTATTAGATAAAAGAAATAAAAATTGGGTAAAACAAATTCCTGAAATAGCCGAAAGTCAACCGACATTTTTTGCAGTAGGCGCTGGTCATTTACCCGGTAAAAATGGTGTCATTAATTTATTAAGAGAAGCAGGCTACACTGTGAAAGCTGTAATGGAATAAAAACCATAAAATTTCAGTTTGATTAATGATCTCTTTTTAAGATTAGAGAATATTTTTCAACTTAAATTTATGTTAAGATTGAAAGAGAAAGCCTTATTATTAAGGCTTTTTTTATTTAGGAGTTGAGCTGATGAAAACAATAATAAAAGTCATTATAGGTCTTGTTGCATTAATAGCATTGGCAGTAATGGCTGCTTTTTATTTTACTGCGGACTTGCCAAAAACCGCAGAGAAATTTTTTACCGCAGTCAAAAATGACAACATGACTTTGGCATACAGTTATGTTTCTAATGATTTTAAAAAAGCCACTTCAGAGCAATCATTAAAAAGTTTTTTACAAAAAAATGGCCTGGATCAATACAAAAGTGCCACTTGGAAAAACAGACAAAGAGAAAACAGTTCAGGCCAATTGGTCGGATATGTCTTGACTGAAACTGATGTTAAAGTGCCAATTAGCATTAATTTGATAAAGTTTGAGGATGATTGGAAAATTCATAGAATAGACAAGGCACCTTCAGGTGTCACATCTCAAACAAAAACGCCACAAATGCCATCGGAACAAGATTTAATCCGATTAACCAATGAAACCCTGTGGCTTTTTGTTAAGTCAGTGAGTCAAAACAACATGGAATTGATAAGGAATCAATCCTCATCATTGTTTCAAAAACAAGTGAGTTTAGAAGCCTTCAACGATGCTTATCAATCCTTTTTTAAGTTTGAAGACAAGTTATTAATCATAGAAAACCTGAGTCCACAATTTACTTCGAAAGCTCAAATTAATAAAGACGGTGTGTTAATTGTAAAAGGACAATACCCTTTAAAGCCGAATCCATTGGTTTTTACCAGTAAATACTTATACGAAGGCTATGGTTGGAAGCTATTGGGATTAAACGTCGAGATTGGTAAATCAGAATAACACAAAGAGAATTATTATGAAATTATACGGCATGGGTCAATCAAGATCATTCAGAGTATTATGGGCATTGGAAGAAGCAGGCACAGATTATCAATACATCAACATTGAATTTGGCGATAAAAAAGGCAATGGCATCCATATTGCTGATTACAAAAGTATAAATTTTGAAGGAAAAGTCCCGACTTTAGTGGATGGTGATTTAATCTTGAATGAAAGTGGAGCGATTCTAAACTACATAGCAGCCAAATGTACCCAGCATGATTTTATGCCAACCCAAGACATACAACAACGGGCAAAATACGATGAAATGTGTTGCTTTGTTTTAACTGAGCTAGAACAAGGCTTATGGACCAATGGCAAACACCGCTTTGCCTTGCCCAAAGAGCACAGAGTACCAGATATCTTACCCACAGCCACTTGGGAGTTTAATAAAGCCATCAAAACATTACAAACCAAATTCGATGGCAACGGTTTTGTGTTAGGAAACAAAACACTGACCATGGCAGACATTCTGCTTTCACAAACCTTAAACTGGGCAGAAAGATTCAAAATGGAATTGCCCGAAAATCTACTGGCCTACAAAAACAGAATGTACCAACGCCCAGCCTGCCAAAGAGCACTAGAAAAGATTGAATCAATGACTTAAATTTCCACATTAATTCAATATAAATCAAACCATTCTCATGTTTTGAGAATCCATGGTAATATAGTAGTGACTCACTAAAGGGAACTACCATGGAAGTATTAACTGGACTCAAGCACATTTTGCACTCAAAACGAGCCAATATTTATTATCTGGAACATTGTCGAGTTCTTCAAAAAGGCGGGCGTGTTGTCTATTTGACTGAAGAAAAGAAAAACAAGCAATATTGGAATATACCGATCGCCAATACCACAGTCATCTTGTTAGGAACTGGCACATCAATCACACAAGCAGCGGTTAGAATGTTATCATCTGCTGGTGTACTTTTTGGATTCAGTGGCAGTGGTGGTACACCATTAATTGCAGGTAATGAAATCGAATGGCTGACACCACAAAGCGAATATAGGCCAACTGAATATGTTCAAGGTTGGTTATCTTTTTGGTTTGATGCCAATAAAAGGCTTAACGTAGCCAAACAATTTCAGCATTTGCGCATTGAATATTTGCAAAAAATATGGAAAAAAGACAAAGACCTCAAAATTGAAGGTTTTGATATTAACAATCCTGATTTGCAACAAGCCATAAATAAATTTACCGATAAAATTGAACGCTGTAAAGACACCACCAACTTATTGTTAGCTGAAGCACAACTCACCAAAGTTCTGTATAAATTTGCTGCAAACTGCACAAAATACAAAGACTTTAAACGCAAACACGATGCAGTAGATCAAGCCAATGCCTTTTTAAATCACGGCAATTATTTGGCTTATGGCTTAGCCGCAACCACTTTGTGGGTTTTAGGAATACCGCACGGATTTGCAGTGATGCATGGAAAAACCCGACGCGGAGCACTAATTTTTGATGTAGCGGACTTGATAAAAGACACATTAATATTGCCTTGGGCTTTCATTTGTGCCAAAGAAGGCGCAACAGAGCAAGAATTCCGTCAACAATGCCTACAAAATTTTACCGAACACAAGCCCATGGATTTTATGTTTGAAACAATAAAAGATATTTGTATAAAGGAAAAACTCAATGAATAAGAAAAACAATACATTAAAAGTGAAAGG
>JBGCFT010000054.1:0-2500 GCA_045107085.1 Marinicellaceae bacterium
CAAGTTTTGAATTTTCTATCATTGTTTGGGTTTATCTTCGGAATTAAATAGGTTAAGATTGTAACAATTATTTACAAAATATTTACTATTTGGGGAATTTTTATGAAAAAAATATTATTAACTTTAGTCTTAACATTGATTGCATCAATGGCTGTTGCAGACGATAGACCAGTTGTCGCTGTGTTAGAATTTAAAAATGAAACGTCAGCACCTTGGTGGCAAAATGGAGTAGGCAGAGAGCTGAGCGACATGCTTTCAAATGAACTTCTTGGTACTGGAGTATTCAAAGTTGTTGAAAGAAAAAAACTAGACAGTGTTTTAACTGAGCAAGATTTGGGTGCATCAGGCAGAGTTGCTAAAAGTTCAGCAGCTAAAATGGGCAAAATTACTGGCGCACAGTACTTAGTCACTGGCTCAGTTTCTTCATTTGAAGAATCAGGTTCGAAAGGCGGTGGTTTTAGTTTTAAAGGTGTCTCGTTAGGCGGCAAAAAGAAAACAGTTTCAATGGGCATTGATATCCGTGTGATTAACTCGACAACTGGTGAAGTAGAATATGCCAGAACTGTAGAAGCTACGGCTAAAAGTGGTGGTATGAGTGTTGGTTTATACAAGAATGGGTTTGGTGGAGCTTTAGGTGGTGAAAAGAAAACACCAACAGGTAAAGCCATCAGAGCCGTTTTAATTGAAGCTACAGATTATTTGGCTTGTGTTATGTATGATCAAGATGGTTGCATGAGAGAATACCGAGCTAAAGAAAGAAAAAGAAGATCAAAAACTAAATCTGCAGTCAGCTTAGATTGATAATCTTTAATTAATTAAAGAGCATAAAAAGCCAGAATTAACTTCTGGCTTTTTTTATGGATATAACTAAACTAGCTTTAACCTAAAGATAAAGCGCTTAGTTCTGACAAAAAATTAATGCATTATTTAAAAACATAAAGGATATTCATTGATATTCATAAGCTTAGTTAGACATTCTTATATATTCATCTGGTATTTTTATAGTGATTTAATAATAATGTCCACCTTTTAAAACCAACTTGGAAATTCTATGAACTTTGGTCACTACTTGCGTGAATGCAGAGAAGCAAATGGCTGGACACAACCTGACGCCGCTTCAAAAATTGAGATTGAACAATCTTATTTATCAAAGTTGGAAACAGGTAAATCTTACCCATCAGAAGAAATATTTAATAAATTAATAGCTATTTATCAAATTAATATAAGCACACTTTATGAAAAGATTTCATCTAATGACATTGATAAACTTAAGGATATACATACCATTAAACAAGCTGGCTTAAAGCGAAAGCGAAATAAGTTAAAAACCACCAGAAGTTGGCTCATAACAGGATTTATTCTGATAAGTTTGAGTGGTGTTTTTCTTACTTTTACTATTTTTCCAAGTTATTCGTCTACAAAATATACTTACCGTTCTGATGGTCTTTTGGATTCAAACGAAGAATTACGCACTTATGATTTGGTCAATAAAGATGTTTCTCAGCTCAATAACAATATATACTTAATTGAAAAAAGGGAAATTTTATTGACTAGACTTGAGCAGATGGATGAAGTTTCCAGTCTTTATAAAGGTGATAGTTATGTCAAAAATACTTTGAAAGGTCGTCGATACTTCAAACTTATAGACAGCAGAGAGATAAATGAAAATTCTACTAATCGATGGTTTTTCGTCTTCTTTTTCATGTTTTTATTTGGTGGACTCAGTAGCTTTTACATCAGTCGAAATTGGGATTAATTATACAAAGGATTGTACCATTGTAAATTAATTGAATGAAAAGTCAGATGTTAAATTATCAGTTATAAATTTATTAACTATCATTTACGCTGATAAATTCTAATAAATTATTGATTTCATAGGTTGCATTATGATGAATGTTTAGCTGTTTTGGATTGTACCAAACTGTATCAATTTCATAATTTATTCCACCTTGAATATCAGAGCCTAAACTGTCCCCAATCATAAGTACTTGACTTTTTTTTGGTTGGTTCATCAGATCAAATGCATGGTCATAAATTTTAGTTGATGGTTTTGAGTGTTTAATTTCTTCCGAAATAACTACGTGTTTAAAATAGGGCCGAATAGGGGAATTATTGAATCTGGGTTTTTGCACTTGTGTCATGCCGTTGGTCATGATTATCATATGATGTGTATTGGCCAGATATTGAATGACTTCCATGGCATTGTCTAATAATTGGTCATTGCGTGATAAATTATCTAAGTAATCATGGGCAAATTTATGCACATCTCTATTCACATCAAGTGCATCAAATAATTGTTGCGTTCTTTTGATTTTGATTTCAGATTGCGACTTTACTTCTCCAGTTTCAAGTTGCATCCAAAGTTTGTGGTTTATTTGATGATACATTTGAATAATGGATTGCTTGGGATAGTTGATTGAGAAATCATCAAGTGTTTTTAATAAAGCGTTTTTTTCAGCGATATCGTAGTCAAATAAAGTGTTATCGGCATCAAAAATCA
>JBGCFT010000055.1:0-2986 GCA_045107085.1 Marinicellaceae bacterium
TTCCATCTGCCAGTAATGGGGTTATAAAACACACCTATTGGGTTATCATTGTAGAGCCCTTCCCAAAGTTGAGTCACCGATAAAATGGCGTCAGGGTTGTCGTTTAATCCAACACGATCTAACTCAGTAAAACTCTCAGAGGCCGAAATAGCGTCTGCAGCAGTGTGGACATAATTTTGACCGCTTGGAGCAGGACTCCAGACATTAAATGCAGCATTGGTATTCATTGTTGATGAATCGTTTTGATTGAAAATGATCCATATTGGATCATTTCTATAAACACCAATGTTGACATTATTGTAAACGCCATTAATAACATCGGTCCCATTGGGGTTTAAATTATTTGTGATTTGTATTTTGGCAAACTCATCTGAATTGATGGCAGTATTTTCAATGGGGTTAAGGCTATTTGGATTGCCCTTAAGTTTATCTAATACGCGCATATCTCCAGCTTCATAGGCGCCAACGTCTATAGTCATACCGCCAGATCCTGGATTGCCATTTTTAATTCTGATTAAACCATCGGCATCAATGAGAGGAACACTGGACACCCCAAAAAGTACAATGCCATTTCCCGCTTCGATGGCTGGTGAGCCTGGATTTAATCGGCCATTATTTAAACTTTTAATCTTTGGATTATCAGCGATAAAATTAGGACCTATAACAAAATCAGGGTCGTTTAATTCATTGTCATAAAACAAATTGTTGTCGTTAGCGATATTAATGGCGCTGTCCATTAAGTTGTAAAAATTAAGGATGACTGGTGCACTGCTGTAAGCCACTATATTGTTGTATAAATTAACATCTAGCTCACCAGAACCATTTTCTTGAAAATTAAATCCATCAAAAGCACTGATTATGGTGTTGTTAATCGCATTAATTTCTAGTGCTCCGTCAGAGACTTCAGCCATTATGCCTCGGTAATTATCATCAATTTGATTGCTATAGGTGGCATTGTGGGCAAAATCAATACGGCTGCTGCCAATCGATCCTGCAATTTTCTCTATATATGTACCAGCTTTACCACCTCCAAAAAATGTGTTGCTTGATATATCAATATCAAAACTACTGTCAGATAGCCCATATAACCCAATGCCAATGGATTCACTGCCGATGGATTTGACCTGATTGTTATAAATTCTGCCAGTTATTTCGGATGAAGAAGGGTTATTAGTATTGAGCCCATTATTTAAGGTAATTCCTCCAGAACCATTGCCTATATAGTTGATTCGATTGTATGCTATGTTGACTTCCAACGCATTTTCAGCACCAAGATTATTGACTCTAATAGAGTCTAATGAATCATTTTCAATAATGTGGTTATTGGTAATGTTAACTATAGAATTTTGTCCAGGTGCACTGCGGACTATAATCGAAATTCTTCCTTTAACAAGTGTTAATCCTGAGATAGTGAACTCTGAAGTACCAACAGCAGAAACAGAAAAATCAATATCATTTCCTGAAGTAAACACAGGCTTATAGCCATCACCAGCAATTAAAGATATGCTGCTAGTACTTAATGATTCATCGATAGGTCCATTGGTTCGTATTTCAATCACTTCTCCTGCAGCAACAGAATCCGCACAGGCAGACAATGTGGTGTTACAAGGAGCCGAAGATCCAGGCCAAATCACTACTGCTGTACTGTAATTAGCAAACAGTGTAAGAATTAAAATAATGATGAATTTCATGTTATTGCCTAAATATTTATTGTGTGTTTTTATTGTTACGTAATACTTAGATTATACATGACATTTTATTGAAAAATAAGATCAAAAACATTGGATCTTATTCATACTCCCCTATTGAGAGAGAATCAAGGTGTGTGTTTTTCATTTTATGACTTATAAATCATATTTAAAAGATAATCAATAATGATTATCTATCTAATTAAACACTTTAACTGAAATTTCCGATTCACTAAGGTTTCAATATTTGTGTGTGTAAGAGAAATATCTTTTCCATTATTGTGGATTTACAAATATCCCAAACTATAAAAATTAAAACCAATCAGCATTAGTCCAATTAAATGTTTTTGAAGTCATACTATCTGAATGGGTTAAGATTCTTTTAATAATTTTAAGAGCAAAAGTGCCATTACCCTTTATACATAAGAAAATAGAAACAACTAATTTTACCCGTTTATTACATTATTATAAAAATTCAAGTTACTGGTGTGCTTTTATAATTTAGATTGTTTTTTTTTGAAAATATTATATTATAATAAAGAACGGGCAGTTCATATTTAGCTGATGAAGTAGCCAATAATCGTTTTATAAATTATGGGAGTATATTTATGAGAATAAAATTTATTTTTATTTGTTTTTTAGTTCAATTTTTAAGCCTAGGCGTTGCAAGTGCTTCAATAGCTAATCAAAGCCAAATAGGCTTAACCCAATCAAGTCAATATGATCAAACAAAATACGAGGCTGTTGATAAAGGTCTGAGAGGTTGGGCTGCTACTAACGCCAAACAAGGCTGGAATATCAAATATGGGGTCGATGGTCAAACAGTACTCTCCTCTACTAATGAACAACAACAATTTCACATTGGCATGCAATTAGAGGCTTTGGGTTACAGTGAATTGAATAATGTTCCCAACAAACCATATGCCATCAGTTTCAATGATAAAAAATTGAATTACCATTGGAACAACAATCTGACCGAGTATTGGACTAATACACCTAACAGTACTGAGCAATGGTTTGAACTCAAACAACGGCCGAGTTTAAACGCTACCAGTAAGCCATTACAGTTGAGCATAAAAGTGGACACGAATTTGGCTTTGGTTCAACAAGGTAACCAACTGATATTTACAGATGGCTCGGATATCCGTATCCATTACAAAAAACTCAAGGTTTGGGATGCTACAGGACAAATATTACCTGCTCAAATGGAATTGGTCGGTCAAAATGTTAAGCTGAAAGTTGATGATCAAAAAGCAATTTATCCACTGACCATAGACCCTCAGTTCGTACAATCTCAT
>JBGCFT010000056.1:0-9738 GCA_045107085.1 Marinicellaceae bacterium
TAGCGATCTCCGTAATGGTATCTTGCTAGTGTGTTGCCGATGGTGTTGGTTTCTGCTATAAGTGTGAGACCATCATAAAGGAAATGTTTTTCTTGACCGTTTGATTGATGGTTTATGCGTTGACCAGAATAATCATATTGGTAATTAATTGGGTTGTTTGCGCCTATTGTGATGTCTTTAACTCTTCCTCTGGCTGTGTAGTTGAATGCTGTTAGAACTCCATTTTCATCTTTACTTAATTGATTACCTGCATCATCAAAGGTATAAGTTGTATTTGAGCCCAGTGTATCGGTGATACTTGTTAATTGATCTCGGTTGTTGTAACTAAAAGTTTTGGTATTGGGGTTTGTGCCAGTTAAAATTTCGCGGGTTCTGTTGCCTACTTTGTCCATCACATAGGTTGTTTTTTGGTTGTTGGGGTATTTAACCGAGGTTAGTCTGTCGGCATTATCATATGTATAGTTTATCAATTGATTAATATGGATATTGGTTTCTCGCATGGTTATGCGGTTGCCGTTGCTATCATAGGTATATATGTGTTTGCTGATGTCTGCACCTGATTTTTTATTTTCAATGCTGGCTATTCGGTTTGCAGAATCATAATCGTATTGAACACTCGCTCCATTGGGATAATCAATTTTGCTGGTTAATCCAGTATTATTGAATGTCCAATCAAATGTTCCAAGCCCTGGGTGAGTTAGCTGTTTTAAGCGATTTAATCCATCGTATTGATAATTCGTGAGTTTGTTGTCATGGTCTTTAAATGCTTTGCGATTACCGTTTGCATCATAGCTAAACTGAAAATCATTTCCATAAACATCGGTTTTTGAGGTCATTCTGTCCAAATTATCGTAAGCCATATTGGTTTGGAAATTAAGTGTACCATAATTTTCACTCACTTTGGTTTGGTTCCCATTCGCATCTAGTGTGTAGTCAGTTGTTCCACTACCATAGGTGCCTGAATAACTCTCACTGGTTTTGCGGTTCAATAAATCATAATTATAACTGATGTCTACACCATTGGGTAAGTCTACAGTTTTAAGATTGCCATTATTGTCATATGAATAATTAACGCTTTGTCCATCTGGATAGGTTTTACTGAGCTTTCTGTTTCTATTATCAAAACTAAAGTTTGTGACTTTGTTTTCTGCATCGGCAATGCTTGTTAAATTGTCTTTGTTGCTGTAGCCATAAGTTGTGGTGATACTTTCCGCTGTGTTGGTGATTTGGGTTAAGCGGTTTGCTGCATCGAATGTGTATTGATAACGTGCACCATCGGGTTTGATAACGGCAGTGCGGTTGTTATTGAGGTCGTATTCGTATTGGGTTTGTTCACCTGCACCATTGGTGCTTGAGGTGAGTCTGCGTCTTAAATCATAAACATTGGTGGTGTCATTTGATCCTGGGTTGTTCTGGAAGGTGATGTCTCCGAAGGCATTGGGAGTGAATCTTATGAGTTGGGTTTCTGGTAGATTGGTTTGGGTTTTAAAGTATTGTGCGTTGTATTGATGCACACTTGTATTGCCGTTGGCATCTTTAACAGATTGTAATAGTCCTGCAGAGTTATAAACCGAGGTTTGTTGCAACTGTCCTGCTCTGCTAAAGGTTAACTGGCGATTTTCCTTATCGAATGTATAAGCTGAAACTGTGCCTCGATAATCAGTCTCGGTGAGTTTATTGCCGAGTGAATCATAAAACATGGATTGTGTGAATGATCCTGTGGTTTGACTGGTGGTTTGGTTTAGTGCATTAATGCCATAAGTGGTTTGATTGCCTCTTGAGTCAGTGTAGTTTTTGAGGTTATCGTTCACGTCGTATTTATAAGACTCATTGTATCCATTTGGACCGTTTGCTGTGGCTCTTTGGCCTAATGTGTTATAGGAATAAGTGATTGTGCCATTTGGTCCTGTGTCGGTGAGTATTTCACCGAATGGTGTATAGGTATAAGTGTGGCCTCGCCCTAATGGCATTGTTGTGGATGTTCTTTGATTGAGACCATTGTATAGATGCGTTGTTGTATTGCCATTGCCATCAATTTCTGTGAGGACATTGGAGTTATTGTCGTAAGTTGTTTGAGCTATTAATCCAATTGAATCTGTTTTGCGCACTGGGCGATTCAACTCATCATAAACCGTTGTAATGATATTATTGTTTGGCTGGGTTTCTGTGATTAAGTTACCAGATAGATCATAAATATAACTCCAAACAGCAGGAGTCTCATTGGCTTCGGTTTTGCTGGTGACCAGGTTTAGATTGTTGTAAGCAAATAATGTCTGTTTGCCCAGTGGCATAGTTTGGGTTAAGACATTGCCATTTGGATCATAAGTATAGCTAATTAGTTCACTTTCGGCATTGGTGCTTAGAATTCTTCTATTGGCACCATCATATACAAACGTTCTGATTTGGTTTCCTATTGTGTTGAGTGTGGTTTCGCTGAGTACATTGCCATTGTTGTCGTAATTAATAATGCGACCAGAACCCAACTCTCCAACTTCAGTTATCAAACGATTGTGGGCATCATATGAAAATGTGGTGAGGTTGCCATTGGGATCGGTTTCAGTCAGGATGTTGCCTTCGCCGTCAACCGTGCGTGTTGTAACCGCATTGGTTGATGGTTCACTTGATCTAGATTCTCCCTCGCTTGGTCCATCACCTGTGAAACTGGTAAGGAAATAACGATCTGGCGAATAACCATATCTGGCTTTTCTATCAGCTGTGGTCTCGGTTAATACGTTGCCAACATTATCATAAGTATAAGTCGTCACTTTGCCTAATGGTTCTGTTTTTGTGATGAGTCTATTGGAGTTGTCATAAGCAAATGTGGTGATATTACCATTGAAATCATTTTCACTTAATTTATTACCATTTTCATCGTATGCATAACTGAAAGTACTGGATTTAGCATTGGTGATATTTAATAATCGGCCCATTTTATCATAATCATAAGTGGTTGCATGTCCATTGGGGTCGGTTTCGGTTTTGATTAATCCACCATTTTCATAGCTAGATAACCAGATTCTGCCATCAAGTGTTTTTGATGTAATGCGATTGAGGTCGTCGTGTGTATAGGTGCTTATGTTGCCATTACCATCGGTTTCACTGGTTTTTCTGCCTAATGCATCCCAAATCATACCAATGGTATTGCCTGCTCCATCGGTTTGAGAAATAAGTTGTCCATAGTTGTCATATGTAAATGATTGCAAGTTGCCATTACCATCTTCCAAACTGCTAACCAAACCTTTGGGATTATAATTATAACCGATGTCTATACTGCCAAGAGACTCCTTGATTTTGTTACCTTTATTGTCATATGTATAAGTTGTAGTAGCACCTTTGAAGTCTGTAAATGTTTTGACTCTGTCTATGATGTAAGGAGGTAGGTTTGTTGGTGATAAATAAGTATAATTTTTTGAAAGTGAGCCTATGGTTTCTGATGTTAAATTGGCAAATTCATCATAGGTAAAGCTTTTAGTTCTGCCGTTTTCATCAGTTTCAGAAGTTAGTAATATTTCATCACTGATTTCCCATACCATCGATTTATTGCCATTAGGAGCAGAAATATTGGTGGCTGCGCCGTAATAGTTCATTGTATAGGAGCTGATATTACCATTTTGATTGACTACAGCAGATGAATTAAATTTATTTGTGGGGGTAAAATTAAACCGGGTTATACCTGCATCGTCTTCGTCAATTGATTTTACTTTTCGTTCGATAAGACCATTTTGTATGGCAATGCCTCCTACCATATAATTCATTTCAATGTCTTCGTAGTGATATTGTCTTTTGGCATTTGTTACTTCATCTGTAATTGTTAGCAATATGTTTGATGTATGATCTAAAACAAAATTAACAGGCGAAATAGAGTACTCATAAGTCTCATGAGAAGCGCACTCTCCATTATTGCCGCAATCCATTTTGACATGTTCTAGATGTCCATTGCTGGTATAGCTCATTTTATATTCTTTACCATCGGGCCCACTGACGCCTACCAGAATTTTGCCTGTTCTGCCTCTTATGGTTCTGGTCTCATACTGGTATATCAGTTTTCTATCAACTGAATCTGTAACAGATATAATGATGGGAGCAAAGCCGGGGTTATTTTGCAGCTCAATAGTTAGAGTATTACCATTTGAATCCTCTATGTAATCATTCCACCAAACATTTTCCTGTTTCAAGACATAATGATAATGGGTGCCATTTTTGCTGTAAAAGCTGTATGAACCGTCAATATTTTTGATGAGTTTTGAATGGTAGCCGCGCATGGGAACAATTTCGCCATTTTTTTTCCAGAAACGTGTAGAACCGCCGTCGGCTCCTGTCACAATAATAACATCTGCACAATCTTTGGTTTCTATGACTCTGGACATATAATTGTGGGTCCAACCATAACCCATTGGTCCTAATTCTAAATGGCTTTCTTGACTGTAGGTGTGAATAAATTCCAAATCACTTCCCGGTGCAGTTAATGATAGATTCTTTTTCGAATAAACCATAGAGCTGGTGGCCAAATCAACGCCTTTTATGATCGGATGACCAATAGATAAGTTGTCTATTTTTTTGATGACTGAGTGTAAATTGCCAGTTACAATTTCAGAGTTGCCAGTAGTTAATGACAATGTTTTTATTGTCAAAGCAAAAGTTCCAGTTCCAATTTGGTCGGCAGAAACTTGAATATTATTTGATCCTGAAAGTAAAGTTTCTTCTAAAATAGTTTGAATACTCCCAGTAGGTAAGCCATCTACATCTAATTCTTCTACTTCTATAACAACTTCAGATTCACTATTTAAAAAAAGCTTAAAACCTTCTTTGCGGCATACAAAATCATCATTTAAATATAGGCTAGTTTCAATACGGATACTGTTTGGAATTTTTAAATTGATGACAGTGCCACCATTTGACTGACCGGGGAAAGCATCATCAACATTATTTCCTGAAACACTCGCTACAATTTGCTGTTGAAATCCTCTTAACGAGGTTTTTTCTGATTTAATTTCAAATTGCGTGCCTTTATTAAGTATGATTTCAAAAGAATAATTTGCATTAAAGTCAATTTCTTGTTTAGGATCAAAGTTTAAAATTAATAAATTACCATTTGGGTATTCATCATTAGACTGAAATATTAATTGGTCATTTTTATAGTAATTAACTGATACACTCTCTGCTTTATAGCCTAAGGGTAAAATTTGTGTCTTTATGATAATTGGCGATTTAACTCTGTTTTCATCATTCAATATAAATCTATTGGGAATAATATCTGTTACGATAGTTGATACGGCGTATACATAATCTATTGCTCTTACTGACAATGACTCTATAACTTCTCCTTCAAATATGTCCTCCCAAAGTAATTCAATCGAGTATTCTAATAATTGAGCTGATGATGGAAGGGATACAGTCTGGATATCAAATCTTATATTATCAAATGCCTGAGAAACATTTGGATTACTAATTGAGATTTCAGGGGCAAATAAATTAACAATACTTGGATCATTAGTAGGGTTATAACCTTCATCATCAACTTTGAAATATTGTAATTGCCGATTATGATCTGGTTCTTTTGCATCACCATACCTTTCAAAAAACAGTCTAAATAGCGATATACTTGAAGAAGGTGCTGCTGCTTCATACTTTCCATATGGACCCATGAAGAAAAACTTTTTGAAAAGTACACCATACCACCTGTTAGGTAGTGTCTGTTGTTCTGCATCATACCAAATATTTGTAGTTCCTTTTTTAGATCCTAATTTACCAGAAGTGATGGTAACCTCGTTAGGAACAGTAAGAAGAAAGCCATTATAGAAAGTAAATGTTGACCAGTAATAATTGGACAAAGTATCTTGATTAAAACTGGCACAGCCTGGTGCAAATATTGAGAGCACATTACAATTTTCTTTTAATGCAAATTTTGCTGAATAATTTGGTTGACCGTTTAATGAATTTAAATTAACTGGTACATTTGAAACAAAATTACCAAACCTATCAATGACTCTAAAATGCATAATTGCTGAATTTGCTCCAAAATGCGAACCTGGTATAAAACCTTCATCACAAAGACCCTCAGAAAAACAATCAATTAATTCTATTTCATTTGCAATATCAGGTAACGAAGTAAATTCAAAATAACCTCTTGTGTCTATTTCTCCAGATTTTGTTTCTACTAGAGCTGTAACATTGGTTACCCCAATTCTTGTCTGATTAGTATCTCCTGGATTGAGTATTATATTTCTCCCAGTTCCTATTTTTTCAACTAACTTAACATGGGTTTGAGCAATTCCATCTGAATTGGTTTTAACTTGAATTTGATCTGTTGATGATCCAATAAGCACTCCAAATTCATCAAATGTTTGTAATTCAGTTTCTCCAACTCTGATTTTAAAAGTAACCAAAGCATCATTTACAGGATTATTATAGTCATCTTTAACAATAACCGCTAAAGGCTTGGGCAAGCTTGTATTGACTGTTGCTTGCTGATAATTACTAGATTCAATAATTTCAATACTGGTACCTGCCAATGGATCATTGTTTTCTCCTTCTGAATAGGGATCATCGAATATACTTGGATTTGCCCAATCATTCGGATCTTGTGTGGTTTGCCCTCCGGCATAAACACCTGAAATAAAATACCCAGAGTGTCCAGTTTGAGGATCGAAAATGTGCCACGATGATCCATTCCATATGTCAATTTCATTTGATTTAGGCATCAACAAAGCTTTGTATCCTCGATTTATCCATTGACTGATAGCATCTTGAATGTATTGCGGATGATTGCTAGATGACAATTGCGTCAGGTAGTTTGAGGCATCTAGCTCTAATAAAGTGTTATTATCTGCCAATTGTCTAATGCCTTGATCTGCTGATATGGCATTAATTGCCCATTGGCTATTAAATATATTCGATTCCAAATAGGAACCCTGTAAAGATGAAATACGGTAAAAATCATAAACATTCTGGTCTATGGAGTTCCTACTGATAGCATCAACACTGTGTGTAACAGCATCAATACTAACGCCTTTGAATTTCATTTTAGTTATCAAACCGGAGTCTTCTCGTAAATTATATTCTGGTGAAACTATGGTTAATGCAGGAATGGGTTTAATCAAAGCAATGTCCATTATGGCTGCAATTTCGTTTTCTGCTTCAAACCATTTTTGATTGTAATGTTTTGCTAAATTGTGCATGATACGAATGGGTCTAGTTTCATCAGCAAACAAGTTTGGATCTTGGGAATCCAATGGAAATTGATCGTTTTGTGCGGTTATTACTAAACTGAGATAATTCCCAATAAGGGTTTTTCGAAAAAATGTCTCGGGTGTTGCTGGCCCATTAAAAGTTATTTTTAATTCTTCAAAGCTGGCCATTGGCAAGGGTGCGTTAATCGCACCAATTTGTTTTCCATCCAATTTCAAAACCGGCCTCAAATCAACCAAGTAAGGTTCTACAAGTGCCATGCCACCTGCTTGATTGACAATATTTAAATCATCCACTGTTGCAGGAAGATAAGAAAGACTGAGTCTTTTGCCAGCAATTTCAGGTAGATTTAATGTCACATCCAAGTATTGGGCATTATTACCCATTTGAACTGTTACTGATTGCATATAATCTTCGGTCAATTGTGCAGATTCATCTGTCACCACAATGGTATCAAAGGGCAAGGATGCTGGAATAAAGGGATAAGGTGCTGTCTGCCTGATTTTTCGATTCAGCAAATCAGCATAATTCAAGTTATAGTTTTCTGTTATATCCGCTTGAACAAAGTTTTTCCATAATAGCAGAGGCGATTGGTTCTCTGTTTGGGTTAAAAATTCAATGACCAATCCATCTGAGTTAATTTCAGAGTCGCTGTAAAAATATTCAGTTGATTGTATAGAATCATTTTTGATGGCTGGAGCCAATGGCACCCATGTTTTATCACTTAAGTCAGCGGCTGATCCTCGATACTGGGCATAGGGTATATAGGCACTAACCCACGTGTACTGTCTACGGATAGCCGTTACTTGACCTCCTTCAATAACAGGATCATAAGCAATGCCTGCCTTATTTAATGCGCTTAATACTTGATTGGGATTACTGAGCCCCTGGCTTGATAAGACTTCATCTATATTCTGACGTATGACGCCATGAACAAATCTTGAAGGAATATTGGATTTTCTTAATAGTGCAATAAGCAGACTGGCTTGATCAACATCGTTACCAGCTTTTGTTAGTAATGTAGCAGAGGCTCCTTTTTGTCCTTTAGCATAAATTTCTAATGCTATGTTTTGTCTTACATAGTTGAGTATTTTAATATAATCATGGTTCAAATCATTTGCTAATTGGCTTATTTCCGAGGAAAATTCTACAACCTCAGATTCTTGTAAATCTTCTATTGTCCCTGCTTGAGCATTTTGATTTGCATAACTCGGAGAAATAGAAGGTAATTGTATTAAGACAGGACTTGAATAATTTCTACCGCTATAGGGTAAATTATTGTTTCTCAGTATTTTTTGCTGAACAACATCAAGTGAATTGTTTTTAAACGAATGTTTGATAGATTTTTTGATTTTAAGTCCATGCAAAAATGCTTCCCAATTTTTTCGATCTATTTTATCTTGAGGTTGTGATAATAACTCATGAGTAGTATTGTCCAATAAACCAGTTGTTTGGTTGATGAGTTTTTGCACGTATTCAATCTTTATTTGTGAAGATTTTTTATCGATTAAAAACTGCTTTTTCTCTTGAAGCTGTTTTAAAAGTTTCTTTTGTGCTTTGTGTGCCTGATTGTAACTTTGTGATAAGTAACTGGCTTTATTTTTCCAATTGCTATTTGAACTGGCGCTCTCTAAAGCCAATACCTTAATTGTGTCATCCTGATACTTTTTTAAATAATCTTGAAATATTTGTTGAAAATCATTGTCACCAACCACTGATTTACGTTTAATTTGCTTTGAAAAGTCAGAAATTTGTTTGGCATAGGACTGACTAATTGACGACATATCTTTGCCAATCAATAAACCATTAACCCAATCTTTTTGCAGACGCTTTATTTTAAGCTGCTTTTTAGAGTTCTCAGATTCTATAACAGTTGAATTGTTTTGATCAGATTCGAGTGCATGAGACGTTAGATGCAATGTTGAAGCTGTCAGCAGTAATATTAATTTTAGACTTTTCATTTTCTTCTCCATAAGATAATTTGGGTTATCAGTCCTGTGATACTAAGTGAATTGATTAATGATAAGGATTGAGTTGCTATTTCAAAACTATTTTTAAAAATAATTTCTTCAGTAATACTAATATTGATGATTGCTTGACTAGATTGACCATATTGATCTGTCACTTTATAAGTAAAAGAGTCATTTCCTTGATAGTCTTTTTCTGGCAAGTAGATTACATTTGGCAAGCTTCCTGATAATTGTCCAGAACCAACCGAATTCATGAGTTGGTACTGTAAACTCAAGGGGTTTTCATCTATCACATTAACATTGATTTCAATTGCTGTGTTTTGTGGTGTTTTTAATTGTTGGTTCTGCACAATGGGTTTCGCATTTATCTGAATATCTGCATTGCAGGTCAATGGAAACAAGTTAACTCTTGTCTTGCTATTGAAGGATTTTGCAATCAAATGCCCATTAACAGCTCCATAGTTGACACCAAGTTTAGAACTTGAATCAAATCCATTAATAAAAAGAATGTCATTATCAATATGAGCTTCAGTTGCCAAAACACTGCCAGGAATGTTAATACTGTGAATTTGTAAGCTAT
>JBGCFT010000057.1:0-12891 GCA_045107085.1 Marinicellaceae bacterium
TTTTATACCAATAATATTATTGTGTCGTGCTAATTTAATAGTTGATTTAACCAGTAAGTCATTTTGTGTTCTACTGGGAACATTATATAAAATAATGGGTAATTGGGACACATCTGCAATATCCGTAAAGTGTTTTATTAGGCCAGTTTGAGTTGTTCTGATGTAATAAGGTGTGACGATTAATACTGCATCTGCTCCAAGTTCCTTAGCTTTATTGTTTTTAACAATGATTTCATGGGTTTTGATATGGCCAGTTCCAACAATCACTTTAGTTTTTGTTCCTGAACACATTTTTACAGCTAATTTTATTAATTCTTCAATTTCAGATTCATCTAATAATGCTGATTCGCCTGTAGTACCAGCAACGATGACTGCAGTGGTTTTGGCTTTGATTTGCCAAGACAACAATTGACACCATTGCTTATAATCAATGCTGCCATTACTGGACATTGGAGTAAGTAAAGCAGTCATGCTGCCAATTAAATCTTTTGCTGTTAGTGTGGACATTTAACTCAATTTGATATAACTTGCTTATTTTATACGAAATAGAGTTAATAAATGATTAAGTTGAAGCAAAAAATAAAAGATTTTGATATTTTACTCACTGGTAACAAGCAAGCCAAACTTTCAGACTACCATGGGAAATACTTGGTGCTGTACTTTTATCCCAAGGCCAGCACCCCAGGATGCACTACTGAAAGTTGTGATTTTACTGAATTATTCCCGCAATTTAAAAAAATGAACGCCAATATATTAGGTGTTTCAATAGACAGTTTAAAACGCCAAGAAAATTTTAAAGACAAATATGATTTCGCTTTTGATCTGATAGCAGATACAGATGAAAAGGTTTGTCAGTATTTTGGAGTCATACAAGAAAAGAAAAATTTTGGTAAAACATACATGGGTATTGTGCGTTCTACTTTTATTCTTGATGATAATGGTCAGTTAGTTAAAGAATGGCGCAATTTAAGGGTAAAAGGCCATGCTCAAGAAGTTTTAGAAAGTCTTGAGTCAATCCAAAATAGTTAGGAAACTGATAAAATTAAGCCCCTAATAACTTAGCCAATCTTACCACCTTAGTATGTAATTCTTGGGCATTATCAGCCACAACGGTTGAATGCCCAACTTTTCTACCAGGTCGATTTTGTTTACCATAAATATGCCAATGCACATCTTTTTCTTTACTGGTCAAAGCCACAGAAGGAATTTCTCCAATCCAATTAATCATGGCTGAAAATCCTTGGCTCATATTGGTTGATCCAATCGGCAAACCCAAGCCCGCTCGTAAATGGTTTTCAAATTGAGAAGTAATGGCTCCCTCAATACTCCAGTGTCCAGAATTATGAACTCTGGGAGCCATTTCATTGATATAAATACCATCGTCAGTTTCAAACATTTCAATAGTTAAAACGCCCACATAATTAATCGCATTGGCTATTTTCTTAGCATAATCAAACGCCAGTAAACTGTATTGAGATTCAACAGCAGGTACTATTGTGGTGGTCAATATTCCCTCTTTGTGCTTGTTTTCGCACAATTCATAACATGAAATTTCACCTTGAATATTTCTGGCTAAAACAACAGAGACTTCACGTTTGAAATTAATGGCTTTTTCAAGTATGAAAGATCCGCCTTCTAATTTTTCCCATAATATTTTTAAATCCGTTTGTTGAGTAATCCGATGTTGGCCCTTGCCATCATAGCCCATTCTTCGGGTTTTTAAAAAACCATCATTTTGACAACTTTTGGCTGCAAAAACTAATTCTGAATAACTATCTACTGGAAAAAAATCACCCACTGGCAATTCTAATTGTTTGCGAAATAGTACTTTCTCTTTTAGTCTATCTTGAGCTATCTCTAACACATTGGGATGAGGAAAAATCTCACTTCTTTTTCCTATAAAATTAGCCGCTTCAACTGGTACATTCTCAAAATCATATGTCACAAAATTACATTTTTTAGCAAATTCTTCCAGTGCCACTTCATTGGTATAATCAGCCACCATTAAATCACCAACCAAACCAGCACAAGCATCGGCAGTAGGATCAAAAAAAACAAACCTAAAGCCCAAAGGATAGCCTTCAAGTGCCAGCATTTGAGCCAGTTGGCCGCCACCTAAAATGCCTATTGTTGGAAATTTATTCATTATTAAGTACCTGCTGGGTTTGGATTATCAAGGACATTTTGCGTTTGTTTAGCACGATAATTAGACAAAGATTTTTTGATTTTTTCATCATGTGTTGCCAGCAATGCAGCACTGTACAAAGCTGCATTTTTCGCACCTGCCACACCAATACTCATGGTAGCAACAGGAATACCAGCTGGCATTTGTACTATTGACAATAAAGAATCTACACCATTTAATACACTGGACTTGATAGGAACGCCTATAACAGGAACAGCAGTGATGGCGGCAATCATACCAGGCAAATGCGCCGCTCCTCCAGCAGCAGCAATAATCAATTCAACTCCATTTGATTCCGCATTCTTTGCAAAGTCATACATTAAATCAGGTGTACGGTGAGCAGAAACAACTTTTTGAAAAAATGCTATATTTAATTCATTTAATAAATTTGCGCATTCCTTCATGGTTGCCCAATCAGATTTTGAGCCCATTACAAGTGCTACTTTGTTCATTGTCAATCACATCTGTTTCTAAAACCGAATTGTGTCATATTTATTCAATATTCTCAAATGGATTTAGCAGTTATCAACCATTAACCTATAAGCGTTCTTGATACTAAAAGTTGAATAATTTATGGAGAGATAAAATTCACACTTTCAGGGTACATTTATTTTAAATTCGTTTGAACTCCAACAATCGATTATTCGCTGGCATTTCATGGTCTTTTATCAGTAACATTGCATTATCTTTCATGGTTTGAATCAATGATTCAATATCCCTAATACCGCTGTCAGGAATATTGTTTTTTAAAGACACATCAAATTCAGCATTTGATAGAGATGTAAACTGACCTGCATATTTAAACGGACCATAAATTAAAATGTTGCAACCAATTTTCAAATTGTCACCCAATTCCTTAACTAAACTTAACACATGCGACCAGGACATGATGTGTAAAGTGTTAGCAGTATAAACAATATCTGCATTGACTTGAGGAAACTCTGATAAACCTGCTGTATATTCCTTTGGTAACACAATATTCATACTGTCAGAATCATTAATCCATAGACTTATGCCTTCATGATTTTGACTCATGTCTGATGTATGCCATGTTAAATTTTGAAAATGCGGCGCCATAAATACGGCATGCTGACCATTTCCTGAACCAATTTCTAATAAATTTTTATCTGAATCTTTAATGATGCCTTTCAAGACATCCAAAATTGGCTGTTGATTTCTCTCACAAGAGGGAGAATAAGGTTTTTCCATTAGTATTTATATGTCTTGCCACCTTTCATGACAAAATCCACATCCAATAATTGTTTGATGTCTTTTATTGGAGATTTATCTACTGCAATGATATCAGCCATTTTACCCGCCTCAATGGTACCAATGCTACTGCTCATGTCTAACAAATCAGCCGCATTAACAGTGGCTGATTTTATGATTTGCATGGCAGGCATGCCTGCTTCGTACATTAAAACCGCTTCTTTCGCATTGGTTCCATGGACAGAAACTCCACTGTCAGTTCCATAAGCAATTTTGACCCCTGCTTCATAAGCTTTGATAAAATTACCTTGCATGGCTGCTCCTACAACTAAGGCTTTTTGTTTGACAGCAGGACTGAGAATATTAGTATTTTTTGCCATATTAACAACAGTATCGCCAGCCAATAAAGTGGGCACTAAATAAGCACCAGTTTTTTTGAAGAGTTTAATCGCTTTTGGACCTGTATAAGTGCCGTGTTCAATACTTGCCACTCCTGCTTCAAGTGCTGCTATAATTCCGTCTTCATGGTGGGCATGTGATGCCACTTTTCTTCCCATGCGTTTTGCAGCTAACACCACTTCTGTCAATTCGTCAGCTTCCATTTGTTGTCCTGTTCCTGTGGCACGATCAGTCATGACACCACCTGTTGATGTGATTTTAATCCAATCCGCTCCATATTTTATGGCATCTCTTGCTGCTCTTCGACAATCATAAGGACCATCACATATTGATTTATCTGTATAAAATTCCATTAAATCTGGCTTGATTCCACTCACATCAGCATGTCCACCTGTAATACCAACTCCACCAGCAGCAATAATTCTTGGACCATCTACCCAGCCATTATTAACAGCATCTCTATAGGCATACATGTATTGTGAATCTGAACCCACATCACGCACAGTTGTAAATCCAGCCATGAGTGTTTTCATGCCATAATGTGTACTTCGCATGGCTTTTAATTGCGCTGACATTTTTAATTTATCTTTTGTGTTATCTGGGCCTAATTCTCCTTGTAAATGAACATGCATATCCATTAAACCAGGCAAAACAAAACTGTCTTTTAAATCTATCACTTTGGCTTGTGAATCAATCTCATCAAAACTGACATAGCCGTTCAATACTTGTTTAATCACCTGATCTTCAATAACAATAGTTTGTTGCTTAAGAACTTTTTCACCAGGAACCGCCAATAATTCACCCGCATAGATGATTTTAGTATCAGCTAACACATTGACTGAAAACAACAAAATTGTCGATACTAAGCTTAATTTTGTAAAGATATATTTCATAATAACTCCTCATATAATAGTTAGTAATTTTGACACATAAATCCTTTAATAACAATTTTTATCAGGTCTATTATTTATATCGCTTTAAGTGAGCAATGAGTGTTTCCATTTGTTTGCTATCTAAAATTGACTTTCCATTGTGAATACATTGTCTTTTCCAATTTGATATTAACTGAGATTTGTTTAAATCAACATCCCAATAATGTTTAGCATCATCAATATCAATATTTTTTACTACTAATAAAACTTCATCTAACCTACTCAAAACATAATTAAAAATTTTAGGGAATCTAATGCTATTAAATGTTATCTGTCCTCCTGCACTGAATGCATCTCTTAGAGCATGATTTACAACATTATACTCAGAAACTAACCAAGCAGATACATTCATATATTTAGTATTCTTGTTACTTAATAGAACAGGGAAATAGGCAATTGCAGCAATCTTAATATTTTGTTTTTCTTCTTTAGTTAAGTTTTTCCAATGTTTTATTTTCAATCTACTGTTATTATTTTTACTTTCTAACCACCATAAACCATCTCCATCAGAAAGTTGCTTACGATAATATCTTTTTAGTGGTTTAAAAGGTTGTTCTAATTTTCTGAGAGTATTATATTGAATGCCAACTTTTGAAAATATAGATTCATTTTCTTGAATATTCATGTCAATTAAATACCTTGGTGAATGAGTAATTGTCACTTCACTTAAACATTTTTCATATTTTTTACATTTGAATTTTATTGGTTCAGATAATTTCCCAAACAATAAAAAGATATTTTCAATATTTTTAACTCTAGTACCTTCAAAAATACTATTACCAGTAGATTTCCATGTGTTTGTTTTAGTAGTTTTAACTTCTAATCCAAATATTATAGTTTGACTTATATGTATAACAATATCTGGAAATTTTTGACCTGAGATTCTTTCGATTTTTCCTTCAAAAATTGTATTTACTGCTTTTTTGTTTAATATTCTACAAACATCTTCTTCCAATAACACACCCGCTCTATTTGCGTAGTAGCCGGGGTTTAAATCTGCTTCTTCATGAAGTTCTGCTAATAAACTATTCAATAGGATTTTAAAAGCTTCAATATGCTGATTTGAATTTGAGATCATGAATTTTTATTCAAAAAATAAAATTACTTATTTTCGTTTGTTAGTGAATTGTTGTTTATTTTTGAAATTGAATTTATTTTTAAAAATTCTTGTATTGATTGTGCAATATGCCATGCAAAAACAGGTGGAACAGCATTGCCTATTTGCCGATAGGCACTGGATGTTGAGGGAACAAAGGTAAAATCATCAGGAAAAGATTGGATTCTTGCTGCTTCTCTGGCTGATAATCTTCTGAATTCATTCCAATGAAACTCAATATTGCCATGGTGTTCTGCCCGCATAGTTGGCCCAGGTTTATCTTTGCTCACTGCATTATTACCTTGGCCTTTGTTTTTCTTTGCCTTCGACCAATAGTGGTTGGCAATATATCCTTCCTCTTGGTTTTTGAGGTCTCCAATAGCCTGGCCTAAATTAATCCACCGGCTTTCAGTTAAAACTGAATCAGGAAAAGTAAATTGTGGCAAAATATCTTTTCTACTACCAATGATAATGACTCTTTCTCTTTTTTGAGGGACTTCAAAATCAGCTGTTACTAACAATTTAAATGAAACATGATAGCCATAATCCCCTAAAGAACTGAAATCATCAATAATTTGTTGCACTGCACTGCCTTTATTTATTGTGAGTAAACCCTTCACGTTTTCAGCTAAAAACATTTTTGGCTGAGTTTTTTCAATCACTTGAGACATGGATTGGTATAATGTCCCTCGGTTACTATCAAAGCCTTTTCTTTTACCTGAGTGACTAAAATCTTGGCACGGAAAACCACCTAATACAACATCAACTGAATGTGGCAAAGGATTTTCTTTATGGCTAATATGTGTGCCATCCAAAATATCTCTTAAATCTCCACAAACAATATCGTGATTAAAATACTGTGCATAGGATCGGCAAGCGTTTTTATCAATATCATTGGCCCATACCACTTCAAAATCAGTTTGTGAATAATGTTTTCCCAAGAAATCAAATCCTCCTTGGAAACCTAAATCTAATCCTCCACAACCACTGAAAAGTGATACTACTTTCAATTTTTTCATTTTATTTGATGGCATTTTTAACTATTGAACATGTATGTTAAGTTATCTTTTCAGAGATATCAAATCAAATTTTAGTCACAAATCCAATGTTAATCTCTCAAAGTCAGCAGATTTAACAATTAATATCCCTTCAATCAGATTATTGTTGACTAAATCGAGTATAATCGCGACCTTGAAAACATAACAGATTAATAGGTAATATTGTGACAACTCATATTAGAAACATAGCCATCATCGCTCACGTTGATCATGGAAAAACAACTTTAGTAGACGAAATGATTAAACAATCAGGAACGTTAGGCGAGCGAGCTGATGACCCAAATCGTATGATGGACTCAAATGAATTGGAAAAAGAGCGTGGTATCACAATTTTATCCAAAACCACTTCGATCAACTATACAGACAAAAGAAACAGCAAAGATTACAAAATAAATATTGTTGACACTCCTGGCCATGCTGATTTTGGAGGAGAAGTTGAACGTGTTTTAAGCATGGTTGATTCTGTTTTATTATTGGTCGATGCTGTTGATGGACCTATGCCTCAAACACGCTTTGTTACCTCAAAAGCATTTGAAATGGGTTTCAAACCCATCGTTGTCATCAACAAAGTAGACAGAGATGGAGCCCGTCTGGATTGGGTTATGGAACAGACTTTTGATTTATTTGATTCTCTTGGAGCCACTGATGATCAATTAGATTTTCCAATTGTCTATGCATCAGCTATAAATGGTTATGCCAATATGGATGAAGACAGTCGCGATGGTGATATGACTCCATTGTTTGAAACAGTTATTGATAAAGTCAGTGCGCCAGATGTTGAAGTAGAAAAACCTTTTCAAATGCAAATCACTACTTTAAATTATAACAGCTTTTTAGGATTAATAGGAATTGGTCGTATTAAACGTGGATCAGTTAAGTCTAATACTCCAGTAACAGTTATTGATGCTGGTGGGAAAGTAAGAAATGGAAGAATTCTTAAAATATTTGGTTTTAAAGGTTTAGAAAGAATTGAGGTGAATGAAGCTTCTGCTGGTGATATTGTAGCTATCTCAGGTGTCGATAAAATCAGTATATCTGATACAGTATGTGAACGAGACAATGCTGAATCTATCAAACCTTTGTCTGTTGATAGACCAACCATATCTATGTTGTTTTGTGTAAACAACTCACCATTTGCAGGGCAAGATGGCAAATACTTAACTTCTAGACAAATCAAAGACCGTTTAGAATTAGAAGCAACATATAATGTGGCTTTACGAGTCGAATCAACTGATGATGCTGATAAATACAAAGTTTCAGGTCGAGGTGAATTACATTTATCAGTATTAATTGAAACCATGCGTCGAGAAGGCTATGAATTGGCTATTTCTCGTCCAGAGGTCATCTTTAGAGAAATTGATGGACAAATATGTGAACCCATTGAAGACTTAATGGTAGATGTGGAATCTGAGCATCAAGGCACTGTGATGGAAAAGTTGCTAGAACGCAAAGCCGTCATGAAAGACATGGAACCAGATTCAACTGGAAGAGTGCGCATGCATTTTCATGCGCCAGCTCGTGGTTTGATTGGTTTCCAATCAGAGTTTAAAACATTGACTTCTGGATCTGGAATCATGACCCACGTCTTTGATCATTATGCTCCAAAATACGAAAACATCGTTAGCGGCAGACAAAATGGTGTACTTGTTTCTAACTCACAAGGTAAAGCTTTGGCATTTGCCTTATTTAACTTGCAAAAAAGTGGGCGTTTATTGGTTGAGACCAATGCACCAGTTTATGAAGGCCAATTGGTTGGATTAAATTCACGCAGTAATGATTTAACGGTTAATCCAACTAAAGGTAAGCAATTAAATAATATTCGTGCAGCGGGTAAAGATGAAGCGTTGATTATTTCACCTCCCATTAAACTGTCACTTGAGCAAGCCATGGAGTTTATTGAAGATGATGAATTGGTTGAAGTGACACCTGAGTCCATTCGTGTTCGTAAGAAAATATTATCAGAAAGTGAAAGAAAACGTGCTGGACGCGCGCCACGAAGATAGTTTATTCATCGAACTTAATTAAGAAAGGGTGCTTGTTGCACCCTTTTTTGTAAAGAAACTTTGTCCCGTCCTGAAATAAGGTTTTAAAATACTTTATTGGTTTGTTGTACTCCTGTTGTTCAAATAATTTAGCTTAGTATTCTATAAATTATCGATATAATACTATCAAAATCAAGTCATTTGAGTCTTGTTCATTTAGCATTAAATTCAATTATTGTACATTTTATGGCAAGGCTCTTATGAGTGATTCCATACTAGTCTAAACTTGGACATAAATGAGGCAAGTGCTTATTTAATTCTCCTTTTAATACCATATTTCTCAAATTGTGTAAGTCATCAGTCATCAACCTGTCTTTATCTAAAAAAGGAACTTGTTCACGTACTTGTTCATAGACGTTATAAAGTTTAGCAGAGGTATTTAAGTCTTCATGAAAATCAATACTTTGGCAAGCTGCCATAATTTCTATGCCAATTATAGTTGCTGTATTTTCTGCAATATCTGTTAACTTTCTTGCTGCAAAAGTTGCCATTGAGACATGATCTTCTTGATTAGCTGATGTTGGAATTGTGTCGCAAGAGGCAGGATGAACCAATGTCTTGTTTTCGCTAGCCAGTGCTGCTGCGGTTACATGCGCTATCATAAAACCTGAGTTAACACCTGAATCTGGCACTAAAAATGCTGGCAACCTCGACATATGTGGGTCAATTAACATAGCAATGCGCCTCTCAGACATATTCGCCATATCGGCCAAACCAATACCGATAAAATCAGCCACTAAACCCACTGGTTCAGCATGGAAATTGCCACCAGATAAGACATCTCCTTCTTGTGAAAAGATTAAAGGGTTATCAGTTGCCGCATTGGCTTCAATTAATAAACGACTCGCTGTGTATTCGACAGAATCTAAGATAGCTCCCATTACTTGTGGTTGACAACGCAAACAATAAGGGTCTTGAACGCGGTCACAATCTTCATGTGAGCTGTTTATCTCAGAACCATACAATAAATCACAGTAGACTTTAGCGAGTTTTATTTGCCCTATTTGTCCTCTGGCTTGATGAATTCTTGCATCAAACGGACTTAATGATCCTTTAGCCGCATCTACAGATAATGCTCCTGCCAAAACAGCTGCATTTAAACAATTTTCTGTTAAGAATAAGCCTTTTAAAGCCAATGCAGTAGAAACTTGGGTACCATTTAATAATGCTAAACCTTCTTTAGGGCCAAGTTTAATTGGTGAAAGCCCAGCATCTGATAACGCTTCAATTGCATCCACCTGAAGACCCTTATACATGGCTTTACCTAAACCAATCATCACCAATGACATATGGGCCAAAGGAGCCAAATCACCGGATGCACCAACCGAACCTTTTTCAGGAATGATCGGATAAATTTCATGGTTGATCATTGCCATTAGTAAATTGATGGTCTTTGGGTGAATCCCTGAAAAACCTTGTGCTAAACTCACCGCTTTTAAAGTCATAATTAATCGCGTAGTGGCTTCATCTATTGGATTACCGACACCTGTTGCATGAGATATCACTAAGTTTCGTTGCAGTGTATCTAAATCATTGCGGGCTATTTTTTCACTGGCCAATAAGCCAAATCCAGTATTAACGCCATAGACTGTTTTATTTGAGTCAGCTATATCTGTTACAGTTTTTCTCGATGCAATAATGCCTTTCATCATGTTTTCATCGATTGAAAAATTGATTGGATTTTCCCAAATGTAACGCAGTTGGCTTAATGAAAGACCTTTATTATTAAGTTTAATATTTTTCATATTTGTATCCAGAATAAATCAATTAATTTTACTAATAAGAAATTTTACTTCAAGTGATTAGATTGTACTATTAATATGTGGGTAAATGTAAAATCAAAAAAAAGGCAGCTATCAAGCTGCCTTATTTATATTGATACTACTCACTCTTACCAATCAAATCGGAAACCCAATTGTGCTTGCCATTGTGAATTAAATCTAGAAGTAAACAAGTTTTCTCTGAATGGATCTGCTTCCCAGTTAAGAATCCAACGGCCTTGCTCATCTATTCCTTGGTATCCTGCGATATTTACACCATCAAATCTACCGGTTTGTACTCGGCCCCAATCACTATCAATAAGATTACCTAGATTTTTAATGGATAAAAACAAAGAGGCTCTACCAAAGCTAAAACTTGGTAATTCTTGTTTAATTTTCAAATCCCACAAATTCACTCTAGGAGCTTTATGTGAATTTCTTCCTAATGCTTGTCCTCTTTCAAATCCAGCAGCTTCGATGAAAGCTTCGAAAGCCTCAGTATCTTCTGGATCAGTTAAAACATACTCACCTTCAAGTGGAACATAGAATAAATCATTATCAAAAACTCCATCACCATTGACATCATCGCTAAAGGTATAAGAGTATGGTTCGCCATCAGATGAAGTCCAGAACAGCCCTATATTTGTCATAGCATCACCAAAGAAATTATTGCTATAATTAACTAAAAGTGTAAAAGCGTTCTCTATTTGATAAGTTGAAACTCCTGTTTCTGGATCATTTGGGTTAAAAGAAGGTCTGTTCTCCCAATTTGATCTCGCAATTGAAGAGTTACTGCCAGTTACTTCGCTACTTGATGTGCGAGTATAAGAGGCTTTTGTGAAAAAATGCTCTGTTCGCTTCTCGAGACTAAACGTCGCCCTTTGAATATCTCCTTCACCTGTATTTTTCAACAATAAAACATCACCAAAGTTAGGATTCGATCCATCTCTTTCAATACTTGTAAACGGGTCTAATGGATTTGTGTAATAAGAATTTCTTCCATCTGGCAATGTTCCTGTTGGATCGCCTAAATTTAAATGTTCAAACAATACAGAGTCTCTTTGTTTTGTATATTCGTATTCTATTCGACCAACGATTCCATACCATGGCACTTCCATATCTAAAGCCAAATTTGTCTTCAAAACACTAGGAAGTTTAAAACCTTCTTGCAAAACATCTACATCTTGCAATGGTGTTCCACCTTCAGGAATTCCTTGATTTAATCCATCTGGATTGAAAGGCACTGATCCATCGAATATTCTGAAAGAGGCTATGCCAACACCCGGATTAGTAAACGGGTTAGATAACCAAACATTAGGTGATCCACCACTAAATATACCTATGCCTCCACGCAATTGCATCATGCGCTCATCACTGAGATCTAAATTAAAACCTAAACGGGGTTGAATAACGCCAGAATCAATAACATTGTCATTTCGAAAACCAAAATCGTTAACAAAATTTTCATTTAAAATAGGGTTATCACCTGTTGAAGGACGATCATACCTAAATCCGTATTGTAAGGTTAAATTTTGATTAACCATCCAATTATCTTGAATAAACAATCCTGTTCCACTCCAAGACCAATCAGCTGCTGGAAAACGATTATTTGGGTCTGTTCCAATTCGAAGTTGATAATTATTAACAATTCCGTCTCTAAAATTATCAATTGAGTTAAAAACATATTCACCGTAAGAAGAAGGCTGAAAAACATTAAATATATCGTGATTTTGATAATCAATACCAGCTTTAATCGTGTGATTCCCTATGAAATAATTACCCTCTAAATAAAAGGTCTGATCTTCGACAGCAAGTGAATTAGCATGTCTATTTCTATCTCTTCCTATATAGATATCATTACCATCTGTACGTACCTGAATATTAGGCAAGTTATTATTGAAAATAGGATTTTTATCAAAATCAGAAAGAGATACTCTCAATTCTGTTGTGAAATTTGGACTCCAATCACTGTATAGATTCAGTGCATATGAATCTTTTTGAAAGTTATTTTCATACCATCTAGTACTTAATGAGGCACTTCTGCCTCCATTATTTGGAATAACAGCAGCATTGTCCTCATTTGTGTTAAATGTAAAAGCAGCTCTGTGGTTTTCATTAATCAACCAATCTAATTTAAGTAATATATTTTCTTTGGTATCTGCAAGATTAGGAGGATTCATTTCTGCACTTAATCCTGGATCAAACCCATA
>JBGCFT010000058.1:0-19270 GCA_045107085.1 Marinicellaceae bacterium
TCACTGACCTTGAAGGTTTTCCAAGCAAAATAACCCTTAATTAAGGCATTTAAAATCAGTCATTAAAAAATCTCATTTATGCTTATAAAATCGGTTTTTTATTCACTGACCTTGAAGGTTTTCCAAGCAAAATAACCCTTAATTAAGGCATTTAAAATCAGTCATTAAAAAATCTCATTTATGCTTATAAAATCGGTTTTTTATTCACTGACCTTGAAGGTTTTCCAAGCAAAATAACCCAAAATTAAGGCATTTAAAATCAGTCATTAAAAATCTTATTTATGCTTATAAAATCGGTTTTTTTATTCACTGACTTTGAAGGTTTTCCAAGCACACTCAATCATAAATGAACACTCTTGATATCTGCCTTAGTTTTTGAAAATAATCAATAGCACTTGTTAACAGATAATTTTTACTCTAATTGGATAAACAAAAGTACCGTATTTACTTAGTTCGGTTCTAGTTCTTGTTTGTCCATTGGCTATTTTTTCAAAAGCGTATTTAACGGCAATTGACTCTATTACTGCAGGATCTAATCTTTTATAAAGTGTGAATTTCTTTTATTTATCTTAAAAAAGACTTGAACGCCAGCTTCTTCATTTGTTGATTTTTAGCGGTATAAAGTATTTCCTATTATGTCCATTTTTTTAAAGTTTTAGACTCGTTTGCAAATTCTTAGGTTGGTTTAAGTAATCCGACTTTATGTTTTTTAATTTTTCCGTTAGTGTATTACTGGAGTTATTTAATTTTACGGATGGCAGTTTGTAATTCCTTATCATCACTTTTTTCGATTAATTTAATATATGTTTCCATTAACTCTGGCTGGTGTTTCAAATGATGTAATTGGGCTAGTCGTAAATATGCCCACTCTATGGGTGGAGCACTATTGTCATTTTTTTGTAAAAGTGTAAAATCTTTAAGTGCATCAACACCTTGTTGAATATTACTTTTACTAAATACTGCATTACGCCCAAGTTGATAAAGAGCATTTAATAAAAATCTAGTTCTATCTGAATCTGACCGAGATATTTCCTTACCTGGATAAACAGATCCTATTTTATGACCAAATGAAATTACAGATTGATTAAAGGAATCAAATGCTTTATCAAAATCTTTAAATTCTTGTTGCAATAAGCCATGTCTGTAGTGAAACTCTGGCTCTTCAGGATACTGATTACGAAAATCAATCAGTCTTTCATTGAGTTTTTCTTTTTCTTCTGTACTCAGATAATATTGTATTTCAGCTTTTGCGCCTTCAAGATTATTGATGTTTTTGATGTGTTTGACTTGATCGAATGCTAACTTTACATCTCCACCAGCAATTGATGGGGCTTCTGAATAAAAAGTTTGTAATGCGATGCGATATTTAACTTTTTCTGGTGACAATTTAACGGCAGTTTTCAAGCAGTTCAAGGATTTTTTGGCATAGCTAAAAGCTGAGAAAAATGCTTCTCCTGCTTGTCGACCCATGACCCTTCCGCACATGTAATTGACTTCTGGGTTTTTAGGTGCCAGTTTCAAGGCTTCTTTAATATAGCGCTCAGATTGATCTAGATCAGTCTTCATTTTTTCGCTGGCAATTTCTAGTAACAGCTCTATATTAGTTTTTGATTGAATAGAAAATGTTAACAACAAGCCAATTATAGTGCATAAATTATGTATTTTTATCATGTTAATTAATTGAAAAATTAAAAAAATATACTATATAAACATTTATGTAGTATAATAAGTGCCATTAGTCACAAAATGAGGCTTTTATACAATGATTACAGGGTCATTCATGTCTTAATTGTCATAAAAAAATATAAAATATTTTGTAACTTCTCATGGATGTTTTCGTTTTTGCGAAACAGTCAATTCAGTTTTTACTTATCAGGCAATGAAGAACACTTAACAGTATATAAATATTTTATAGAACAGAAAAAAGTATGAGTTATGATTTAAATTTTTGGAAGTACAAAGATGGTGCTTATTTGGATAATCAAAATGTGTATGAAGCATTGAGCAATGGAAAAAGAGTTGATGGGTTAGAGGACCTTCCAATTGACAAAATTCTTAAATGTGTCGAAAGATCTTTCACACAACCTAGATGGGAAAAATTAGATGATATAAATTATGAAAGTGAAAAAGGTGCATTTCAAATATTCACAACGAGACAATTCTTTAGGGTGGATTGTTATGGTATGTCTGGAGACGATATGAACCTGTTTATTGACATTGGAGAAAAATTCACTTGCCCTTTGTATGACCCACAAGTTAATGAAAGATATGATGGATGGCTGATCAAAGAGCCTTCTTCAGTCCCAAAGCAAGAATAAAGCGAAACATATAGTGAATAAAGATTTGAAATTATTGATAGATTTTGTTTCTGGTGAAATGGAACCCAAAGCTTTTGAATCCAAGCTTTATGCTTCAAATACAATGGAAAATTACTTGTCAGACATGCCTGATTATCCTTGCATAAGTTATTTTGGTGATGGTGCTTATTTATTTCTAATCTCTCAGGATTACGATGACCCTGGTGATGCCTTGAATGCTCATCATATTGTACATCAAATCCTTAAACGAAAAGGGGCTGATTTTACCTCATCTGACTGGTTAGAAAGGCTCTACGACCTCATCCAGAACGCCCAGCCTAAATGGCTGGATGTGAGCCCTAAATTCATTGCAGCAAAATATTTTTCAATAATCAAGCACTTACCACGAAAAGATGCTAAAAAGAAACTGAGGTCATACCTGTTACGTGATTTTAAATTTATAAAGACCCCTCCGAAATGGTTACAGTCACCTAAATGGCCTATTCAAAATGAATCTCCTATGGTATTTCTTGGACAAATCGATATCGAAGAATATTTCCATGATAAAGCCGCTGCTTATGTTTTTTATGATTCCGATGGTGGTCATACAGAAACCATTATTCAAACTATGTAAATTTCATAAAACTAAAAGCGAATAGCATGAAGATAAAAATCAAAAAAAGTATGAATTACGATGAGGCTCTAGAGCAACTGAGCAAGTGGTGCAAACAAAGTAATGGATTAATTATTACTTTACCATCAGGCCGGGAGCACACCTTTCTTATTACCACAAAGTTCAATTCAATGCAGTTTGAAGGTTTTGAAAAATTACTGCAATGCAAATTGCCTGAAGCTTATAAAAAGTTTTTGTTGAAAATTGGTTCAGGTTTGTTTTTTAATCTGGGTGACAACGCTTCCGGAGGCATTGAAATTTTAGCACCTGATCGAATCAAGTCAGCCTATCAATATAGCTTTGAAAACGTTGATGAGTGGATTGGCAAAAAGGTGTTGCCCGTGGGATTTGATCAAAATTTACAAGAGCATGCAGCCTATGTTTTTTCATTGCCAGCACCCAATAACTTCATCGTTATGTCTCACGAATACTATATAGATGAATTGGAAGAATATGATGATGACCTCCCAGGTAAAGTCTTTTCTTTTGAAGAGTGGATCATAGAAGCCGTTGAAACACAGGGAGATCTAAATATACACTGACAGTATAGAATTTCTGAGAAAATCAAGATGCAAATAGAATTTGAACAATTAGGTCTGATTGTATTCTTTAACCTTATTGCAACTATATTAATAAATTTTCACCTATTCATCGGTATGTTTTCATGTGTCGATCAATATGAAAATGAACTCGTTGAAAGAAAATTCGCAATGAAATTAATAGGCATGAACGCATTGATTATGATTGAACTTGGTGAATTAGATAAGGCTCAAACTGTGGTTAATGAGGCTCATGAAGTACATTATATCGGACCTTTATTGTGTCACCTGAACCAAATGAGAATGTCAAATGAATCAAAATATGCTTGAAAAATTGAGTCAGATAATGAACCCGAATGAATTAAAAACATATACTGACTTATTGGTGTTGATCAGCGCTTATTCGGAAGATTTAACCTATGAATCCAAGCAAGATATATTCAACAGTGTTTTAAATATTTCCAGTCAAAAAATACAAATAAGTGAGCTAGAATCTTACTGGAAATCATGCTCTACTGAAGAGTTCTGTATTCAATTGTCGATTGAAAAAGCAACGATCGGATCTTTGAACGAAGCTGAACTTATACAGGTAGTCAAAACCATATATCATGAGAATAATATCGGCCGATTAGATATGCTGATTAATAAATATGGCGATGTCATTGAATACCAATTTAAGAAACCCAAAGGATCACTTTATAACTTGATCTTTGCCGAATCCAATGGCAGCTTTAATGATGTAATAGTTGCACTTAAGAAAAATGATGTCATCCAATTATAATCAGCATAAGAAATATGTATCTAAATTTATTCAATAAATTAAACGAGGAAAAAATTAGTGTTTTATCTCATTGTACCAGAAGTACCAGAACAGCTTGGCGACAGCACTGAGCTGGATACAAAAAGTCCCCCACCTATTGTTCATAAACTTGAAATCTATTTGGAAGATTGGCTTGGTGATGACTTGTTATAAATTTTTCCATGCTATTTGATTTCTGAAGACCTCAAAGAAACACTTGAAAAAAGTAATCTCCGTGGTTTCAAGGTTAAAAAAGTAGAAAACACCTATTCAGAACTCACTTATGAGCTTAACGGAAATACTGAGGTTCCACTATTTTATTGGCTTGATATTAATGGTACTCCAGAACAAGATGATTTTTGGAACAATGAAGATCATTTGCTTGCTATGTCAGAAAAAGCCTATGAAATTCTACAAAATTTTAATTTGGCTCAGGCTGATATTGAACTTATAAACTAACATGAATAAGAGTAATTAACATCCATGAATATAATTGATTTACAGAACAAAACAAAAGCTCAAAAAGGAAAAGTTGAGATCTATTGGTTTAAAAACAAAATTATTGGGTTAGAGAAAACCCAATTTCATCGAATAATCATACCTCTAGAACCCTTCGATTCAGGTCTTGATTATGATGAACAACCCGTATTAACTGAATTAGTATTAGATTGGTACGAGTTAAATATGGATAATCCTTTAGAATTGGATGGTATGAATTTAAGCCATGCATGTTACCCAGAAGCAGAATGTTCAATATATATTGGCTGTGCTCATAATTTGTGTGATGTGAAAAAATTATTATTTTCTAAAATAAATAATAACACCTTCAATCTAATAGGATCAGTTGTTGTTGAATTTGAAAATGAAGGTGTAGCAATGAATGAAGTCTTCAAATTTAATACAGACATGGAAATACTTGAGACTTAACATGCATAGCTTCAAAATGCATGCTTCAGTGAGTGAGAAATTAGCAGTAAATGAAAATTATGGAAAACTTAATAAGAACTCTTAAAAAACTCGATTTTCACGAACTTGATCAAATACTAGACCAACGTGATGGAGAGTCATTCAGCCAAGCCTGGTGTGAATTGCATGAACTTGTATCCACTTCATCAGCTTCGTTCGATGCAAAAGAAATATTTATAAAACTATCTGGCATAACTAATGCTCATGAGATTTGTTCATATATCGTTGAAGATTTAGAGTTAATAATAAAAGCTGAAGATTTAAGTGTAGAGCCCAAATTTTTGAATTACTTAAAAAAAAGTTACGAGCAAGGTACGGTACCATGTACATGGAGCATTCTAAACAGAATATAGTCTAAACTTCTAAACATAATCCATTTAAATCACTTAATTTATTCAATTGAAATATTATAAAGAACTGATAATAAAAAAATATAAATCTCTGGCTGTGAATTGATTGAGAAATAAGATAACACTGATTGGTGATTAGAAGAAAAATAGCAAAAAAAGTTTGTTAATCTAGCCTATGGTCTAGAGTTTTATATTATGTTTCTGTCGATTTGCAATATGATGGTTCTAAAAAATCCAATGTTATATGGGCAGCAAGTACTATAAAGGAAGTCACAAATGATAGATTAATTAAAAATTAAGAAATAGTAGAAGTAGAATTGCAAAAAGGTAAACTTAATCAATAAATAGAAATGTTTTTTGAGATTACCGAGTTTAGAATCAATAAAACATTAAGATGTAAAAGTTTAGAGGCCATCTGACGCATTGCTTAACAGCAATTTTGAAGAAAAGTGGTTAGTTATGCAAAAGTCTCTAATAAATTTAAATGTTTTTATCGCAACCCATACTATTTTTCACGATTTTGTTCTCTTAAATTTAAGATGATTATTGCTTATAAAATCGGTTTTTTATTCACTGAGCTTGAAGTTTTTCCAAGCAAACTTAATCATTTTGAAAATTATTTTGCATTAGTTTTGTTTTTTAATATCCATGGTATGGTTGGTGCTTGAATAAATAAAGTGAAAATAATAACACCAAATGCCATGGATTGAATCGTCCACCAACCTTCAATTTCAGTTGGAAGAGATAAGGCCAGTGCTGCAGTAACAGCTCCTCTTGCTCCTCCCCAAGTTAGTATGAGCTTTTCTCTTGCTTGAATGTGAGTTTTACTTTTAAAAGTAAAAAGGGGTAAAACAGCAAATATAGATATCAATCTGACCAAAACAACAGCACCAATAGCCAATAACATGGCCAACCAACGTTCAGTAAACATATTGACTGTTACTGTAACTCCTAATAAAAGAAAAAGCATTGAATTTGAAAAATAACTGATAACGTGCCACCAGTAATCAATAAACTCTTTGTCTTTTGGAGACACATACTTTTGATGGGCTTTATTCATAATGAGGCCAGCGCTTAATACAGCCATCATACCAGAAACTTGAACATAATCTTCTGCCAATAAAAATGAACCATATGCAATGGCTATTAACAAAATATTTTCTAGAATTCGTGTTTTAATTACAAAACTAAAAAACATCCCAATTAATCCACATATCACTCCGAATAGTAGTCCTCCAAAAAATTGCCAACAAAAATCGATTGCCTTTTGCCACCAGTCAATTGAGAAATCACCAAATCCTGCCCCATTAAAACTCACTGCTATGGCAACAAAAGAAGTGAATAGCACTACTCCAATGGCATCATTAAAAAGGCTTTCTCCTTCTAAAAGTACGATGGTTTGATTGGGTGCTTTTCGGGCTTTTAGGTGTCTAATTACGGCCATAGGATCAGTGGCTGCTAATAAAGCTGCAGCTACCAGAGCAGTATAAATTGGAAAACCTGTGGGGTGTCCTATAAAGTGGTAAATTAAAAAAGCAATCAGCAAAGTGGCACATATCATCACGGGCAATGCCAATACTAAAATGGGATAAAGCGATTTTTTTAATTGCTGTTGATTGATACTATAAGCAGATTCAAAAATAATAATCGGTAAAAAAACATAAAAAACCAATAACGGAAAATTGGTGGCTCTGATGCCTGTGTCATATCCCATTGCTACTATCAACTCTGAACCAACAAAGCCGACAACAATTAAAATAGCAACGAAAGGTAATCGTAATAAGCGCGCTAAAGGTTCTGCTAATAAACTGGCCAAGATAATAATGACCAATGACAGAATAAAGTTTTTAATTATCATTAATTGATTATAACAATAGAAATTATCCAATGTGAATTATAAATTCAAGATTGGATAATTTCTAGTTGACCAGTAAAAATGATTAATCATCAAATCCCGATAAAAATATTAAGTCATCAAATGTATTATAGTTGGCTTGAATTTCTGCTTCTGTCGATTGAATCGTCAAGGTAGTATAAGCTGTATCAGGATTATCAATACTGACTTCTCCTGAAATAATTGACCAATGAGAAAATTCGTATTCAGCTGAATCCATAGCATGAATGGTGACTAATTGCCCAGTTCCGTAAGAAAATTGCCCTAATCCAGGAGTGACAGAAACTTCAGTTTCATTTGCCATAAGAGTTATTAATGATTGAGAATTATACAATTCTATCGGTCCAGAATTAATCAAAGGTAAGTTGAGTGATTCAATAAATTCAGGGTCATATTTATTGGCTCTAAATAAAGAAGGTTGAGGAGCATCTGGCCTTGGATCTCCCTGCGCAGTCACACTGCTGTTTGTCACTGAATTTTGATATTCCCAGACTATCTCGCCTGTATTTTTGACTTCAAATAACCTTCCATTTTCACCTTCATCAATTAAGGTATTGCCATTTTCTAGTCTTTGTACACCTGATATAAAACTAGAATAAAAATTTTCAACTGGACTTTCACTATAACTCCATGTTGTGTTGATTGGAGCAAAGGCCTCATCATCGTTTTTTTCATAATTAAAACCATTCAATGGTGGGGTAATTTCATCAATTGTTGAGTAATTTCCATCTCGGCCATAATTTGTTCCACCATTATTGTAGATAATGATGTTTCCTGCTCCAGGAAAACCTTCTTTTATCCATTGTGCATCATGTGAACCAAACAGTTTTTGATCGTCTAATGTTCCAGCTCTATAGGCGATAGGGTTACCCCATCGGTACAGTAAATCACCGCCTTTATTGGCATTGCCTCCAGAATGACTGGCTGCTTGTTCAGTTGTTGTGCTGTGATCAATGATCCATATTTCACTGTTAAATCGTGGAGATAAGAGAATTTGATCTAATTCAGCATTGTAATTGATTGCGTTGCCATGCAACCAATCAGGGCTGTCATTTCGAGTAAAGTTAATGTCAACTAATTCAGGATGGTTTTCAACGATTCCATAATTATCTTTGCTGGCATCAAAATCTTGTATTAAGTGATCCCACACATGCCATTGCCAGACTATCTCTCCTTGTGGGTTGATTTCATAGACTACCATTGGGTCTATGTTATCACTGACTAAACTTGGGTCTCGACCAGCAGCAATGACTTCTGCATTCGTCTTTGCCCCACTAACTAATAACAATACATTGCCATTAGGCATAATTGCTGCATCATGGTGGGCTTGCGGATTAACATATCGCCAAATGACATTTCCTTGCCAATCCAATCGCTTTATACCTCTACTGACCACAAATAAATCGCCATTTTCTGCGAGATAACCAGGATGAGTTGTGTTGGTGTTGTTGGACCATGTATGAACCACTTCCCCAGTGTTATTTATTAAATAAGTTAATCCAGCTTTTGAAAACAGTGTATATCCTGGATAAGCATCGATGGTATTTTTTAGCAATCCCATGGTTTGAGTATGCGCAACGCTTAAATTAAATAAGCACAAGATTAAGAAGAGAATTGATTTGGATTTAAAGTGATACATGATCTTTCCCATAAGTTTAATAAGTGAACAACTTCAGATTAGTCTTATAATGTGAATGAAATATGCATGAAATAAGGATAATAAGTTATGGAAGTGTTGGTTAACAATTTAAATTGAAATCCAGTCACATTTTTATTTATCGTTTTAATCAAATAAGGTCTCTGCAAGAATTATTTAAATAATTTCACATTTAATGTCAGTAAATACCATTCTAATGAATTAGATAGGGTATTGATTATTTAAAAAAGGAAAATTCCAATGAAAAATATACTAATAAGCCTACTGACTTTAATTATCATGACAAATCTAAATGCAGCAGTCATTACTGTTGATAGAAATGATGATTTAATGAATGTCAATGATGGCGGTTGTGACTTAAGGGATGCGGTTAATTCAGCAAATTTTAATTTGTCATTTGGTGATTGCACAGCTGGAGAACTCAATACAACTGATTTTATTATTCTTGATGTATCAGATCCCATACAATTAAGCGATGAAATTGATGTACTTAGTGCAGTATCAATATCAGCACCAATTTTCAGTAATGATAAGGTGAAGATTATTGCAGCTGCGAATGAAAGAATATTTGAAGTGCACCCTTCATCTGAAAACAGTAATGATTTTCAAATGATAAAACTGCACCTTCAAGGTGGCGATGCAGGTGAAAATGATGGAGGTGCTGTGGTGTTTTATCGTTTTCAAAGTAATGATCTGGGCGATATTAATATCATCAACAATATTTTTGAAGACAACAGTGGTAATTTTGGAGGTGCCATTGCTTTTGATCAAACTTATGCTTCATCAATTACCATTGAGGACAACGTTTTTTTAGAAAATGAGGCAGAAAATGGAGGTGCATTGAGTGCAGATAGAGCTTCCCTTGGTGAATTTAAACTGTCATCTAATCAGTTTCAATCTAATAGTACGATTGAATCTGGCGGGTTAGTTAATGGCGGAGCTGCATATTTAATTGATAGCAATGACTCTACTTATTTAATTCAAAACAATCAATTTACTGAAAATAGTTCTCAAGGAAATGCCGGTGCATTGGATATAAGAGGCTTTAATGCCAACCAAGATTTTATTCTAGATAATAACGTATTTTTTAATAACTCTGCGATTAGTTCAGGTGGGGCTTTGTCCGTTGGTAATTTTGCATTTGCTGTCATGTATAACAGCACTATTGGAAATAACACAGCATTAAATGGCGGAGGAATTTATTATGTAGGCGGTCGATTAGATATCAGATATTCAACCATTGTTCACAATAATGCAACGCAATCAGGTGATAATATTTTTGGATTTAATGGCATAGGAAGCATTAATCGCAGTATTGTGGCTTATCCTGACTCTGGGGTTAATTGTGCAGGGAATTTAACTGGTTTAAGCACAGGAACTTCAAATATAATGGATGATAGAACTTGTCCTTTTAATCCAGCTTTAGATATAGAGGCAGACCCTTTGTTATCTGATTTGGATAATGATCCCAATGGATTTCATGGTTACACGCCATTGATTAATTCTGATGCCATTGACACATCTGAAGAGAATAATTGTAGAAATTTTGATGGGACTTTTATGATTGAAGACCAACAAGGCAATGAGCGTCCGATTGATTCTGATTCAAACGGCAGTGTATTTTGTGATTCTGGCGCAATTGAAGCACCCATCTATTCAAATCCAAATCAAGCAGCGGTTGCAAATGATGACTTTCCAAATACTATTCTTGAAGACGCCACTGGTGTTACTATTGATGTGTTAGCCAATGATACAGATGCAGAAGGAGATAACTTCATTATCATTAACACCACAAACGCCTCTCATGGAAATGTCATGATTACTAATGCAGGACAAAATGTCAGTTATACACCTAATGCAAATTATTGTGGTTCTGATTCTTTTAACTATACCATCACTGGAAATGATACAGCTGAGGTATCTTTAAATATTGCGTGTATAAATGATGAACCGATTGCAATAAATGATCAAGCATCCGTTCTAGAAGACAGCAATTTAAATCAGCTAAATGTTATTGCTAATGATACAGACATAGACACAGGCGAAAATTTTGTTGAATCTTTAACTCAACCAAATAATGCTGAAGTGATTAATCAAACCTCTCAAGTCAGTTATACACCAGATGCTAATTACTGTAACCAAAACTCACAGACAGATGATTTTAATTATACTTTAAATGGTGGATCAACGGCAGTGGTTGAAGTGGAGGTGCTTTGTGTTAATGATCAACCAAGCTTTAGTATATTGGGAGATGTATTGGTGAAAGAGGAAAACCTGACTCAATCGCAGTTGATTGTTGATGATTTTGCCAGTGACTTTATTTATGGACCCAACAATGAATCATCACAGCAAGTTATTCAGTTTGATACCATGATTGAATCTGATGAATCGGCTATCCTGCAAGATATTACTGTAAATAGTGAGGGAAGACTGGTCATTAATTTTACTGAAAATGTTGGTGTTGCGATTATTCATCTGACCATGCAAGATGATGGTGGAGTTGAAAATGGTGGCGATGATACTTCAGAAGTGGTGGTGTTTTATGTCACTTATTCTGATAATATTTTTAGTAATGGTTTTGAGACCAATTGCTGTTTTCAAGCAGATACTCTTATCAATACATTGGCGCAAAAATATCCTAATTTAATTGCTCCAAGATACGATGAAATCTCTGGTTCGATTGAATTTTATGGATATGTTCTTGAGTTAACAGAAAGTTTTCCAAATGATCAAAGTATGCAGACAATAAAACAGTGGCTCAATGAAATTGTCAAAACAGTGAATTCTGAAACAGTAATTATGCTTAATTAGGAGTTCTAATATATGATTCTAAATTGATAAAATTTCAGTTCATGAACATTAAGATTACTTGTGTCAATCTTTTCATGGTTGTTGCGGCTGTGAATAGGCCTATAATTTTCATTGAAATTACTCACTTAAAAGCATACAATGTTGAACTGAAATTTAAGCCTTTCCTGACTCAATTTCATTGGGCCTAGGCTTTGATTCATTAAATTATAATAATAGAGAGGAGTTGTTTATGAGTTTAGAGTTAATCCCTTTAATTCTTGGAGGGGCAGGTTTGTTGATTGCAATATTAATTTTTGCAATGTTATCAAAAATGCCTGCTGGTAGCGGTAAAGTGAAAGAAATTGCCGACGATATCCATAATGGTGCCATGGTATTTATGAAACGCGAATACAGCATCCTGGGTGGTTTTGTGTTGGTTTTATTTATTGGCTTATATGCTGGTTTTGGAACATGGCATACACCAGTTGCTTTTTTAGTTGGAGCATTTTGTTCAGGCGTTGCTGGTTATTTTGGTATGTTTTCTGCCACAAAAGCCAATGTGAGAACAACAGTAGCTGCCAATGAAAAAGGTTCAGCTGCGGCTTTATCAGTAGCCTTTTATGGTGGTTCTATCATGGGACTGACTGTGGCAGCAATGGGTTTGATTGGAATAGGCTCTCTCTATTACGTTTTTGGAAGTGATCCTGTTCATGTTCATGCTATACACGGTTTTGGAATGGGTGCCTCAAGTGTGGCATTGTTCTCTCGTGTTGGCGGTGGTATTTTTACTAAATCTGCGGATGTTGGAGCTGATTTGGTTGGTAAAATTGAAGCAGGTATCCCTGAGGATGACCCTCGTAACCCAGGTGTTATAGCCGATAATGTAGGCGATAATGTTGGTGATGTTGCGGGAATGGGTTCTGATATTTTTGAATCTTATTGTGGATCTATGATTGCTTGTATTGCTATTGCCTCAGCGATGACAGTTGCAACAGTGGCTACATTAAGTGCAACAGGTACCAGAAGTGACTTGATGTTTTTACCATTGGCTTTGGCATCAGTTGGATTGATTTGTTCAATATTAGGTATTTTTATTGTTAAGATATTTTCTAACAAAGCAGCAGATGTTGCTTTGAGAATGGGAACGATCGGCGCTGCTTTATTATTTATACTGGCCGCTTATGTTTTGATGAGTAAGATGGGCATTTCAACTGCAGTCTGGTGGAGTGTTGTTGCCGGTGCAGTTGGTGGAATTATTATTGGCTTAGTAACGGAATATTATACGGGTGGCAAACCTGTTCGTACGCTTGCAAAAAGTGGTGAAACAGGTCCAGCTACGGTCATGATATCTGGATTAGCTATTGGTATGGAATCTGTGGTTATACCTGTGTTAACTCTGGCAGGGATTATTTTATTTACTTCAGCAGTTCTCCCTGAAGGGGCTGGAATTTATGGTGTGGGTATTGCTGCAATTGGTATGTTAGCAACTGTGGGCATTACCATGGCCATTGATGCCTATGGACCTGTTGCAGATAATGCTGGTGGAATCGCTGAAATGGCGGGTCTTGGAGCTGAAACCAGAGAAATTACTGATGGTCTAGATGAGGTTGGAAATACAACCGCAGCCATTGGTAAAGGTTTTGCAATTGGTGCAGCAGGTTTGGCAGCTTTGGCTATTATTGCCGCTTTTATTGAAACAATTGCTGCAGCTGTTCCTAACTTCTCATTAGACATTGGTAATCCAAAAGTACTGATGGGAATGTTTTTAGGTGGGATTTTTCCATTTTTAGTCAGTGCCATGACTATGAGAGCCGTTGGCGATGCTGCTTTTGATTTAATCAAAGAAATACGCAGACAATTTAAAGAAATCCCAGGACTAATGGAAGGCACAGCAAAACCAGACAGTGATAAGTGTGTTGATATTGCCACAACTGCTGCATTAAAGCGCATGATTGCTCCAGGTTTATTGGCTATTTTATCACCCATAGTTGTCGGATTTGGATTAGGTGCCGCTTCTCTTGGAGGCATGTTAGGTGGTGCATTAATTACCTGTGTCTTGATGGCATTAATGATGGCAAATGCAGGTGGTGCTTGGGACAATGCTAAAAAATACGTAGAAAAAGGAAACTTTGGTGGTAAAGGTACTGATACTCATGCAGCTGTAGTTGTTGGTGATACAGTAGGCGATCCGTTCAAAGATACTTCAGGACCAGCGATGAATATCTTAATTAATGTGATGGCTATAGTGAGTTTAGTTATTGCTCCATTATTGGCTAAAATGCCAAATGGCATACTCGGCTAAGTTCGAATATATTTTGTGATAAAGAAACCCGATGTTAGTCAATAACATCGGGTTTTTTGTTTTAAAAAATTAAAAAATCATTATACTGCACCTAAATCCATTAAATACAGTTAAGTAAACCATGAAATCTTACCTCATTAAAACAAACATCACATTTTTAATTCTCATTTTTTGTATGTTTGCATCTCAAGCAAATGCTCAATCTGATTTAACAATTCAAAAACCTGCTAATATTTCTGAAGGAAATTGGGCCAGTTTAAAAAACACCATTCTAGAGACAAAAATATTGCCTGAAGATGTTTCTGGCGATGGAGGACAGCAAAGTTTTTTTGGAAGAAGTCTTTCTGTTGATGGGACAAGAGCGGTTATCGGAGCACCAGGAATGTTAGCACATGGCGTGGTGTATGTGTTTGAGTTTGATGGAGTAGACTGGATAAGAACTGCCAGAATAGAAGCAGAAGATGCTGAAATCCGAGATCAATTTGGAAGTGCTGTGAGTTTAAATGGCGATAGGCTTTTGATCGGAAATTTTTACGAAAGTAATAATGGCAGTTTTGCAGGTGCCGCTTATATTTTTGAATTAGAAAATGGAACTTGGGTGCAAAAAGATAAGTTTACAGCCGATGATATTGCTGGCGGTTATGCTTTTGGTATTAGTGTGAGCTTATTAGGAGATCGGGCTTTAATTGGAGCAAGAGGAGCAAAAAATGCAAATGGAGAATCTGTTGGTGCGGCGTATGTTTTTGAATTGGTAACTGATGAATGGGTTCAAATTGACAAGCTTTTGGCTTCAGATGGCGAGAGCAATGATGAATTTGCCGCTTCAGTGCATCTGGATAATGATAGAGCCATAATAGGCGCAGCTAAAGACGATGACATAGATACTGATTCTGGCGCCGCCTATATTTTTGATTTATCTGCCGGTACTTGGTCTCAAACTGTAAAAATCACCTCTTCAGATAGTTTGTTACGCAGTTACTTTGGTACTGATATTAAAGTTGATGGAAGCAGAGCCGTTATTAGTGCGGTTTCAAGCAGTGATATGCCTGGGGTTTTTTCTGTATCAACTTATGTGTACGAGTTAGTAGGAGCAGTGTGGACTTTTTCTACAAAACTAGAAAAAAGCAGCTCAAACGTATCTTCAGGTGGGTATTCTGTAGATTTGTCTGGAGACACAATAGTTGTCGGTAGCATTGACTCTGTTTATGTTTTCAAAAATCTAGCAGGTATTTGGTCAGAATCTGATAATTTGGTTTCATCAGACTTTGAAAATGGAGATCAATTCGGTCGTTTTGCTAGTCTATCTGGAGATACCTTGTTGGTTAGTAGTCTGTACGACAGAGATTATGGCATTTCTTCTGGTTCAGCTTATATTTTTGATTTTTCAAATACAACTTGGACTGAAAGTACTAAATTAAGAGGCGATACTGGAGGACAATACAATAGCTTCGGAAATTCAGTCAGTGTCTCTGGAGACCTAGCTGTTATTGGAGTTCAAACAGAAGACGATAATGGCTTAAAATCTGGGGCTGCATATGTTTATGCCCTAAAATCTGGATCGTGGGTTCAAGAAGACAGATTAACGGCAAGTGATGGTATATCCAATCATTTCTTTGGAGGCAATGTTGATATCGATGGAGAAAGGATTGTTGTCAGCGCTGTCAATGACAACCAAGTGGCAAACACGGCTGGGGCAGTATACATCTATGATAAAGATATTAATGGTGTTTGGGTAGAGACGAAAATAGTGGCATCAGACGGGACCAATTTTGATCGCTTTGGAACCGATTTAAGTCTTGATGGGGATATATTAGTTGTCGGTTCTGAGGACGATGAAAATGGCACACGCGCAGGTTCTGCCTATGTCTTTGAAAAAAAATCAGGCGCATGGGTTGAATTGGTAAAATTATTGCCATCAGATATTGTGGCGAATGATTATTTTGGACGTTCAGTCAGCATTGATAAAAATGTGCTTGTCATTGGTGCTGAGAGGCATGAAGTTAATGGTGTTATCACAGGTGCGGTCTATATTTATGAATACCTGTCAAACATGTGGACTCAAACTGATAAGATAACTGCAACTAACAGTATTAATAATCAAGCATTTGGTTTAGATGTTGATTTGGATGGGAACCGACTATTAGTTGGTTCTAATTCAGGAGCTTTTGTGTTTGATTATGCGAATAATATTTGGAGTGAAACTCAGCTACTATCAGCCCCTGCTTTGAGAGTCTCACTGGATGGAGACATAGCTGTCTTAGCACATCCTATTATTATTGATGGGCCAATTAGAACAGGATTATCTCATGTCTATGAATTATCCAGTGGAATATGGTATCCCACGGCTGTTTTAAGAGGAGATGGCGTGGAGAATGGACAATTTGGAAGTGCTGTGTTTTTGCAAGAAGATACTGCGTTTGTTGGAGCAGCGTATGATGATGATTTGGGTTATCAATCTGGATCAGTGTATGTGTTTGATATAGATGTGATGCCCGATGCTTTTGCGAATAGTTTAACAATAGATGAAGATGAAAATGGGGTAATAATTAATGTTTTGACCAATGATACAGATGTTGATGGTGGTCCAATGCTTATTGAAAACATGACTCAGCCTTTAAAGGGTGTTGTTACTAATAATTCTGTTAATTTAACATACACGCCCAATGAGGATTACTGTAATTCAGATGGTGCATTAGATACATTTAACTATACACTCAATGGTGGTTCAACTGCGAGCGTTTCAGTTAGCGTGAATTGTGTCGATGATAGGCCTTTGGCTTTTGGAAATTTTGCCACTCTTACAGAAGACTCAGAATTTGTGATGATTGATGTATTATCGAATGACACGGATGTAGACGGTGGTCCTAAGATTGTTGAAAGTGTAACCCAACCATCCAATGGAATTGTTATAAATAATGCAACGAGTTTGAGTTATAAGCCAAATCTTGATTATTGTAATTCTGATGGCCAAGAAGACATATTTGATTATTCTTTGAATGGTGGTTCTACTACCTCTGTTTTTGTGCGAGTAGAATGTGTTGATGATTTACCCATAGCCATTGAAAACTCGGTGAATTTAGATGAAGATTCCTCGTCCACAATGATTAATGTGTTGGCCAATGATACCGATGTAGATGGCGGGCCAATAAGTATTGTCTCTGTCTCACAGCCAGATAATGGCACAGTCATTAATAATATCTCTAGTTTAAATTATATTCCAGATCCTGATTATTGTAATACAGGGAGTGAAATGGACGTTTTTAACTATACTTTGCAAGGAGGTTCTTCGGCAAGTGTTTCAGTAGATGTTAACTGTATTGATGATTTTCCAATGGCTGTTGCTCAGCTTATAACTATTAGCGAAGATGACCCTGCTACTGAAATAGAGATATTAAAAGATGTCATTGATATTGACGACGGTCCCAAAACAATTGAATTTGTTACCCAACCAGAAAATGGAATAGTCGTTAATAATTCAAGTAATTTAACTTACTTAGCGAATGAAAATTATTGTAATGATAAAAATGATACCGATGATTTTGTCTATAGATTAAACGGCGGATCTGAGGCAACAGTTTCTGTTCAAGTAAATTGTGTTAATGACCAACCCAACTTTCAATTACTGTGTGATATTGATGCCACCGAAGTCGTTGGTGAAAACTATAACCAAGTTACTATTGAAAATTTTGCACATTCTGTCATTTTTGGACCGCCAAATGAAAGTCAACAATCAATCGTTGGGTACATGACTTCTTTAAATGATCCTTCAACCATAATTTCAAGCGTGAACATCAATCAAGATGGTCTGCTAGATATAGAGTTTAGTTTAAATTATGGTGTTGCTACCATTGATGTGATATTGCAAGATGATGGCGGAAGAGATTTTAACGGAGATGACTTATCTGTAGCTAAGAGTTTCAATGTCATATACTCAGATTTTGGATTAGACAATGAGTTAATTTTTAAAAATGGTTTTGATATTGGTTGTGGCCTTTTTGCTTTTAAACTTTTAAAAAACTAAAAGTATTTTAATATTTTTTTCAAAGCCTGGTAACTTCGCAGCTATCAGGCTTTATACTTAAAAAACTCCAAAAAAATCCCAAAAAAATGTCCTGATTTTTGTTCAAAAATCGTATTAACTTATTAAGCAATAATTAATTATAGATTTGAATGACTTAATATAATGAGTTGTTAAAAAAAGTGAAGGCTATCACAAAAATATAAATAAAATTATTTTCCTGTTTTAGAATAGTCATTTACTTGTTAAAGTTGGCAAATAGGAATCATATGTGAATTTTTGTAAAATAAAGCGATTTTTATAAGCTTTATAAGATTCAAAATGATGGTTTGTAGGAATTTTGCCATAGTCTAGCAGATGAAAAGTGTGTATAATTGTTACAAAATTAAAAAAATATGGGGATTTACATGAGAGTAATCAATAAAATAATATCACAATTGTTCGTTTTAGTGCTTATATCTAATGGTGCACAAGCCATTGATTTAAGTGTTACAAATGAAAGTATAAATCCAGCCAGTGTGCCTTCATTTAGTACGTACACTCTTGCCTTTGATATTAATAATCAATCAGCACCTCCTGCACTCACCCCAGAAGATGCACAATTTGTAACAATTTCAATCTCTGGCTATGATCCATCAAACAATGGGGGCGTCATATCAAATACACCAAGTTGGGCTTGTGTAGATAATTTTAATACAATTGATTGTAGCAGATCTTTTACAATCAGTGAGTTTCCTCCAGGTTCAACTGAACCATTTTCCATTGATATTGGAACTAATTCAATCGTAATCAATCCAGATACATTTATTGTGAATGTCTCTGAAGAAGCGGGTCCAATGGAAGACAACTTTGCAGATAATATGGTTACGATTTTTTCTGCTCCAGCTGGTGCTGTTCCTGATTTGGAGTTTGATATAGGTGTTACACAAGCGATTTATAGCGGCATTGAAAATCAAGCTGCTTCGGTTGCACTGGATTTTAGTGT
>JBGCFT010000059.1:0-13040 GCA_045107085.1 Marinicellaceae bacterium
TGGACCAATATTTTCATCAAGAAATTTCAGTATTGTGCTGTAAACCGTTATTCTGTTTTTTTCATCATAATAACCATGTGCTTCATCGCTCATTTTAAGCCATTGGTATTTTTTTCCAATTTTATCAAAGGCTAGCATCATGGACTCAGCTTGTTCGATTGGAGCCCGTTGGTCTTTAGAACCATGAATCAACAAAATATTTGCCTTTATTTTTCCAGCATTATATAAAGGTGAGCGTTGTTTTTGTTCAGTAATATCTTCACCTAGAACTTTCTTTAAGTAGTTCATTCCACTTTCTCTTTTTGGCATATCGCCGTTTTCAAACATCATAGGTAAACTGTAAACACCCATGGATCCTATAGCGCACTTGTATAATTCAGGTTCACGCATGGCTCCTGTTAAGGCTGCATATCCACCATAACTTGCACCATAAATACAGATGCGTTGTGAATCAATAAATCCCTTATTTATGAGATCTAGAGTCGCATCAGTTAAATCATCTTGCATAGATGTTCCCCAGTTACCATATCCATCGATTTCAAATGTAGTGCCAAAGCCACCAGAGCCTCTAAAATTAACTTGTAACACAGCATATCCTCTGTTTGCTAATAGTTGAACCTCCCAATCATAACCCCAATAATCTCTCACTCCATGTGGTCCACCATGAGGTAAAACGACAAGAGGAAGTTTTTTATTTGATTGATTAATGGGTTTTGTTAAATAGGCATTAATAATTTTACCATCGCGCGATTTAAAATTATAACTATCTGTTTTGGACATTAATATTGGGTTAATTTGAGGCTTTTTGCTCAGTAGATGTTGTGCTTTCAATGCTTTGGTTTCAAACAGATAATAATCACCAGGATTTTGATCAGAATAAACGTAAACAACTGCTAAAGTTTCATCATCTGATGCGCTGGTTATTATGACTTCACTGTCTTTAAAAGTTTGTAATAACTTTATATGAAGATCAGATTTTGTATCATTTTTATCTAAGTAAAAATACTGTGGTAAGTTAAGGTCCGTTCCGACAGCGACAATCCGTTGACCCGAAAAGTCACGGATATATAATGATATATCTACTTTTTCATCATGATAAATCTTTGTAGTCAATTGTGTCTTGATATTATAGTTATAAAGTGCTCTGGTTCCGTTAACTACATTTGCAGATAAGTAAATGTTTTCGTTATCCTGAGAAAAACTTAATGGTTTAATATATCTTCCTTCAAAGTTTTCAAGAATTAATGGTTCCCATTTATCTTTTGCAGAATTTCTATAAAAAACTTTATTGTCACCTTTGTGATCTTGTCCTGAAGCAAATCTGACTTCTCCGTTGTTGTCAACAATCGCATCAGCATATGGAATGGGTAAATTACCAACTTTGCGTTTTTTTCCTGTAAAAACATTGAGTTTGTAGAGTATGGGCATAACATTTGGATTTGACCTCCAAACATTGCCATCAAGTAACCACGGATAGAAAGCGATGAGAATGTGTTTTTTATCATCTTTCAATAGATCGATAATTTCTTGATTGCCATTTTCTGCTTTTTGATTATTTAAACGTGAACTTGTTTGGCCTTGTCCTGAATTGTAACCAAAAATAACTTTGTGTTTTGAGCCATCGGTATTTACTCCATATAATTCACCATTTTCAAATTGAGCTTTATTCCATATCGAACTTTCTTTGACTGTATAGACCAACCTTTTATTGCTGACCCAGTAAACATTACCGACAGATTTTCTTGTGCCTTGTACTCTGAATACACCTTTTGGTTTTAATGTATTAATATCTAAGACAGCCAATAAATCTTCACTGCCTTTACGCATAACGATAGACAAATGTTTGCCATCAGGTGAAATTTGTGCATTTCTGGAAGCTGGTAAGTTTGTAAAGCTTTCAATACTTATAGGGTTGGAATGAACATGAGAAAAGAAGAAAATAAGGAATGTAAACGACTTTAAAACATTGGGCAAATTTATCATGAAGATTGAATAGTATAAAAGCCAGCCAATATACAGTAACGATCAGACAATACAACATATAACCATGCTTATGGTTTAAATGATGTTGTATACCGTTTGATTTTATCTAGCAGCAAAATTCATAATGAATATAAAATGCAATAAAAAATTATAGGATCAAATAGAAAGTCAATCTAATCAATACTATAAAATTTATGTTTTCTTAAGGCTGAATCTAAGAACAAAATATCCTAATATACCTGATATGACAGAACCTATAACAATTCCAAGTCTTTCATCAAACAATAAGTTCACACCTGTTTCTTCAAATGCTAAAGATCCAACAAATAAACTCATTGTAAAGCCGATTCCACAAAGTGCGGCAGTTCCATAAAGATCGCCCCAAGACATGTTATTGGGCAATTTGGTAAACCCAAGTTTGATGACTAACCAACATAGACCAAAAATACCGACTTGTTTACCAACCAGTAGCCCGAGTGCAATACCCATTGGAACACCATGTTGTAGTTGTTCTAAACCAACACCTTCAAAATTTATACCGGCATTAGCAAAGGCAAATACAGGCAAAATAAAGAATGCAACAACGGGATGAAGGTCGTGTTCTAAACTTTTAAGTGGAGAAAATTGAGGATCAGATTTGGATTTCATAGGGATAAACATAGCCAGAACTACACCAGCTAAAGTAGCATGAACTCCAGATTTTAATGTGGCCACCCACATGATGATACCAACAAGAATATACCAACTTTTCGATTCAACATTAAATTTATTAAACAAAGCCAATATCGGGATACACAAAGCCACTACAATTAATGCTGTAGATGATATCTGAGCAGTATAGAAAAAGGCAATAATTAAGATTGCACCAATATCATCAAATATAGCCAAGGAAGTTAGAAATATTTTCAAAGAAACAGGGACTCTAGAACCCAATAATGCCAAAACTCCTAGTGCAAATGCAATATCAGTTGCAGCTGGAATAGCCCAGCCCTTGATTGCCACAGGATCATCATAATTAAAATACATATAAACCAATGCAGGGAATAACATCCCACCAATTGCACCCACTGCGGGCAGTACAATATTCTTTTTATCAGATAATTCACCATCAACTAATTCTCTTTTAAGCTCTAAACCAACCAAAAAGAAAAACACAGCCATAAGTCCATCATTGATCCATAATAGTAATGGTTTGGAAATTTCAAGTGCTCCAATTTGAATGGCAACCTGAGTAGACAAAAACAATTCATAGAAGACATTTAACCCAGTATTAGCAAAAATCATAGCTATTATGGCTGCTAGCATTAATACTATGCCACCTGAGGATTCCATTTTAAAAAATTGTGCTGTAAAGTTTTTGTATTTTTCTATCATGATAATTTCTAAAGTTCGATGAGCGTATTATAATTATGTTGTGTATAGATTATGTGAATAATCACATTTATATAACAAAAATCAGGTAAAACAACCAAGTTTTGTCATTCAGATCTATACTTTTGAATATTATAGTTATTTAAGTCAACATATCAAAATATAAACATAAATTATTCAATTACTAAGAAATAGTAAATAAGAATTAGTTTTATTCTTTAAATTTTTGATTTTAACCATTAATTATATTATCATTTAGTATAAGAGTTTAACGGAAACAACTATTTATGTATAAATATAAAATTGTAAAAAATTCACTGTCAGTAGCCCTGATTATGATATATAGCACATCAAGTGCTGAAGTGACATCGATACAACAGGAAGTGCTGGATGACTATATGGCTATGAAAAACATGTCATCACAACAGCGAAAAGAGTATAGAGATACTAAGTTTACTAATAAAACTCCTGAACAGCACAAAGCTTATACTCAAGCATTCAAGCAAGTTCGTGCCATACTGCCATCTTATCTTGGTTTGGTCAATGGACAAGATCCAGCAAAATTAAATCTAGATAAAACTAATAAGAATAGACAAGCTACTAATACAACTACAAGTAATAGGCTACCAGGAACTTCGGTTCAATATGACTCTGGAACTGTCACAGGAACAGCTGGAATAACTAGCCAATTGCTTGGCAATAGGTTTGACTCTGCTTTAAATCCTGCTGGCACCATGTGTTGTTTTCCTGTTGAAGGGTCTGGTTCGATTACCATGGCGACTTTTAATATGGTCAACACATTTTTTAGTAGTGCCGTTTTTAGTATTTATTCAAATATTTCTGGCACAATGGCAGCACAAGTAACATCTATGGCATTACCAGGTAGAAATACAGGTTTGAACACAGTAACCATAGGCCTTAATGCTACATTTAACAATTACTCAAATGGCTCTTTTATTGCAGGTATTTGGCAATTCGATCCGACAATGACAGCGCTTGGCGTAGATTCTGGGACAACTGGAGGTCAAGGTTTTCATGCAGTGAGCATGAATGATGGAGCTGCTGGGTCAATGATTACTGATTTGAGTAGCCTCAATGCTGTTTTCAGAGTCCAAGGCAATGTTGCAACACCTGTTGAGCTTATGGACTTTACCATTGAATGATACCATTTAAAAATTATTTATAATTTATGATTAAATCAAATACAACGGGCTTTATGGCCCGTTTTTTATTGTTTGTAATGCTGTTTTCAATGTTAATTGGTTGCCAAGACAAAAATCAATACAATGTAATGATAGTGACTTTTGATACCACACGTGCAGATCACATTGCTACTTATGGTAAAACAACTGCACGAACGCCAATTTTAGATCAATTGGCAAATGACGGAGTGGTGTACGAAAAATCCTTGGCACCTATTGCCATAACTCTGCCTTCTCATTCAACCATCATGACTGGGCAAGTGCCTTTTGTACACGGTGTACGAGACAATGGATTGTTTAAATTATCTGAGAATAAAATCACGTTAGCTGAAATATTAAAAAGCAAGGGTTATAAAACTTCAGCTGCTATTGGTTCATTTCCGCTGACTTCGCAATTTGGTATCAACCAGGGGTTTGATTATTTTAATGAACACATCACTCAAAAATATGAAGATATATTTGGTGAGAAGACAATTGCAAAAGATAAACTTTTTTTTGATGAAAGAAAAGCAGCCCAAGTTAATGAAGCCATAATGCCTTGGATTGAAAATCAAGTTATTAAAAAACAAGGTCCGTTTTTTACTTGGTTACACTATTTCGATCCTCATCATCCACATGAACCACCATCACCATATAATCAAATTTTTGTTAATGATTTATACCAAGGAGAAATTGCTTATTCAGATGAAAGTTTGGGAAATGTAATAGCTCAATTAAAGCGTTTAAATGTTTATGATAATACCTTAATTATATTTACTTCTGATCATGGTGAAGGCTTAGAAGAACATAATGAATCAACGCACTCTATGCTAATTTATAATAGTACTCTCCATGTGCCTCTTATCATTAAATACCCACAACAAAAACATGCTGGTACTAGAATAAGTCAATGGGTTGGTTTGGTAGATATCTTTCCTACCGTTTTAAATACTTTAGGCATCAATATACCAGATGATATTCAAGGAGAAGTTCTACCAATTAATAATATCCAAGATAGTTCTTCTGAATATTACATGGAGACTTTATCACCACGATTTTCTCGTGGTTGGGGAGAACAACGGGGTTTACTTAAAAACGGATTCAAATATATCTATGGACCACAAAAAGAATTGTACAATCTTCGTCAAGATCACCATGAAATTAATAATATAATTAGTGAAAACCAACAATTAGCCCAAACTATGGAATCTGATTTAAGAAATTACATTGATGAGTACCAACCCGAAGTAGGTAACAGTTCGATAGATGTAGACGCTGATACTTTAAATACGTTACGAGGTTTAGGGTATGTTCAATCCTCAGGTCAAGCCATAGAATACTTCGATGAAAAGCTCGATGATTCAGGTGATGCACCGCAAAGACATATTGGCACCATTAGTAGCTACAGTCAGGCAAAAAATCTATTGTATAAAGGGAATTATATTGAAGCCAATCGATTTTTAGATGCTCTGTTATTAACAGATCCAGATAATCTTGCATATTTAGAACTCAAAATACAAGCGGATTTAAATTTAGGCAATTACCAAGAAGCTAAAACCATTTTGGAACAACTTCCAGATGAGAGTTATGGTGCATTGCAGGCCAATGATCGTATGTTGCTATTAGCGAAAATATATTTTCTTGAAAGAAACTTTAAGGAGTCTAAAGAATTGCTGGAAAATGCTGAAAACCTTGAAATGACTTGGGCAGGCCAAAACTTATTAGCTCAGATTTTTGCCAGTGAAAGTAATTTAGTTAGACAGCAAAAGCATTTAAAGAACTTATTAGAAATCAACCCAGATGCCATTAATGTTTTAAATGATTTAGCAATCAGTTATATCATGGATGATAATATTTATTTAGCAGAACAAACTTTTGAAAAGGCCATAGTTAACAATCCATTTCATCAATTAAGTTATTATAATTATGGTACTTTTTTATATTCCATAAATGATTTTAAAGCTGCAGAAAAAAACTTTTTACATGCAGTTGAATTAGATAATTTTTATATCAAAGCTCATTATGCTTTGATAGAGTTATACGTAACACAGAATCAAGTGGATAAAGCGAAGACGGCCTTTAGAACATTAAAAGACTTCGCTCCAAGTAACCCGTTAACCAAAATTGCAGAGAAATGGATACAAAAATTATGAATACAAAGCTTTTAAGTTTGTTTTTATTGACTAGTACATTCATGTTTTATTTAAGTGGTTGTCAAAACTCTCAAGAAAATAATGCTACTGACATTGTTTCTGAAACATCAGTAATTGCCAAATATGAATCTAATCAACTAACAGTTGCCGAATTAGAACAATCAATTCTTGAATTGTCGCCATCTCAGCGTTGGACTCAATCAGATCATGTTTCATGGCTAAATAGCCATATTAAAAACCATATTGTCCATCAACAACTCTTAGCAGAAGCCTTATTGATTGGCGCACAAGAAGAGCCTAAATATAAAAATCTTGTTCATAACATGAGTCGAAATGCCTATGCTCAACAATACATGAAAAACTTTTCACAAGACAAAGAAATTGATGAAGAAAAAATAAAAAACTATTATAACGAAAATATTGATAAGTACGTTATGAATGAAAAAAGATTAGTACACCACATCTTCCTTAATAAAGATAAAGAGGCACAAGAAGAATTAGCCTCTATACGAGAGAGGAATTTAAATGGAGAAAGTTTTGTATTGCTAGCTGAACAATCTTCAGAATCAGAAACCCGCCATAACAAAGGCAGTTTAGGGTTTTTGCAAAAAGGTGATATGTCAGAAGACTTTGATAGTGTGGTATTTCAATTAGAAAAAAACCAACCCAGTGAAATTATAAGCACAGCTAATGGCTTGCATATATTTTATGTTGCAGATATATTGCCAGCTAAATCTTATACTATTGAGCAAGTTAAAAATAGCATACAAAGCCAAATTTTTGCCAATCTTGGCGTAGAGGTACTCAAAGAAAAAGCACTAATGCTCAATGTTCCAGAAGTTTTTACAATAGTAAAACCTGAAGAACTCATGCAGATGAATGTTAACTCACAAAAGCGTGGATTGGTTTTGAATGTTGGAGATTACAAAATGACATATAATCAAATGGCTTTTGAACTGAATGAATTAAAAAAAGAAACAAATATGATAATTGATCATGCCCGTCAAATGCAATACATTCAAACCATTGCTTACAGCGAAATAATTTATCAGCACATGCTCCAAAATGATATTAAGCTCATTCAAGCGGATCAATTAGAGATTCAAAAAAATAAGTTATTAGTGAATGAATACACTAAAACAAGAATCACCAGCTATTTGAATAATAAGCCTGAAATTATTAACCAATATTATCAAAGTAATGTTATGCGTTTTGCAACACCTGTCAGATTAAATTTACAAAGACTTGTGATTCCTAAAAACGGTAATGATAATATAATGTCATTGCTTGAATCATCTATTGAATCACTTGATAATGGTGAAATGTCTTTAGATCAATTGGCAGAAAAATATAAAGGAAAAATTTATAATTTAGGCTGGAAAAATACCAATCAATTAGCAAACATAGACAAACAAATATTAAAATATGCTTTCTTACTTCAAGTCAATGAATTCTCACCACCTTTTACCAATGAGAGTTTTTATTCTATCTTAAAACTTGTCGATAAAAAGGAACCCAAAGCCCAAGAACTATCTCAAGTCCGTCAACAAGTTGTTAATGATTATATCGCAAATAACTCAGCAGGTATATTTTCACAAATTAGCCAAGAACTAATAGCAGATTTAGATATTAATCAAGAAACAATAAAAAATTATATACAGCAAAAAAATAGATTATTAAATTAATGGTTTAAGGTTTTTTTATTTGAAGCAATATTTCCTCAATAATATTAGATTCTAAGAATTTAGTTTGAATATTTCCAAGTATGTTATGAATTTTTTTTTGAGCTTCCTCAAACGTCATTAATCTTGGATGTTCAATTGCATTTAGACGAAATACCCATAAAATCTCTGAGTCAGTTTCTACTAACTGGCTAATTTCACCCGTTTGCATCAATTGAATTTGTTTCAAGGCATTAATGCCAATTAGATTAGGAATTTTTTTAGAACTGAGATTGCCCATATGGCCATTATGGTAGTTATCTTTAAAAAAAGAGTAGTTATATACAGCCTGCTTAAAGCTTAAAGATTTGTTGTTTATTTGAGAAAGGATTTTTTGTCCTTTGCTATAAACTTCAATTTTATTGTCCTTATCAAACTTTAAAGCAATTGCTGATATGTCATAGTATTTATCACGTACAAATTGTGATTGATTTTGTTGATAATAATTTCTTTCTTCTACCAAAGTTGGCCTGTCTAATTTTTCATTGATCATTAAAGCCATAACTTCAGAAGCTATAATATTTTTGTACTTAAAGTCAAATTTAAGATTTAGATTTTGTTGAGAATTTTGGGATAATTGATTAAAAAACGCAATATTTTTCACATAGTTTTCAATTGTATTTTGAATTTTATTTATATTAAATGAGTTAAGTTTATGGTTTTTATTTAATCCATTTAACAACCACTTTAATTGTTGGTTACTGATTTTTGTGTAAGTTGAATTGACACTTATGTCTTTTAAATCCCCTTCTTTCATTAACCGCCAGTCGATTTCAATATGGCCTAAATTTAGTGTTTTTTGGACCAAATCATAGTATTTTTTCTCTAGGGTATGATTTTTTAATCTATTAATGACTCTCTGCTTTATCTGCTCAGGCGTGCTCTTAGTGGCTACAATAACTTTCTCACAAAAAAATAAAACAGCGCCTTTTTTTCCTTTTAAAACATCAGTCATTTGGTTTTCTTGTAACTGCATTACCACTTTATCTAAAGAATCCGGAAATTTACCCTTGGGGATGTTTCCTATGAGTCCTTTTTGTAATCGACTCTGTGAATCAGAATATAAAGTAGCCATCTGTTTGAAATCATCTAAAGTATGAATATTGGATTTGATTTCATTTAATTGATTTATGGTTGCGTTTATATCAGCCTGGCTGGCATTGACTGGATAGTTTTTATAGATTTGATATAAGCGAATTTTATCTTTTTTATTGTCTTCAATTTTGTTTAGCACCAATATTTGTTCTTTGATTTTATCTTCATCAAGATAAATAGAACTTTTGATAGACTTTTTTATGTAATTTTGTGAATCGGAAAATTTTTGAGCATTAATTAAGAAATGACGTTTTTTTAAATCCTTTTGATTTAATAATTCTCTTTTCTTAAATAAAAACTGCTCAACAGTAAACGAATCGATCTGATCTGATTTATCATAATATTGCATTAAATGGTTATGCTTTAACCAATTTTTAAATTCAACAGAATTTACATTTACATCAGCAAAATGTTTTTTTGGGCTATTACAAGCAACCACAAAAATTAATAAAAATAAATGAATGAAAAATTTATTCATAGTGTCTTTAGAATGCTATAGGATTTAATTCTTAATTCTTCTGTAAATAGTCTATTACTTTGTGCATGATTAATAAGTTCATTGATTAATGCTTTAATAGTAGACTTAGGCTTTTGGTTATTTGAAGGAGGTATTAAGGACTTGAGTTCATGAAGTGTTGCTATAGCCATATTATAATTTTTCATACGGATGGCTAAGTTAATTTTTTCAATCAGTACTGGAGAAGAGACATACAAGACTAACTCTTCATCTATGATTCTCATTGCTTGGTTGTGATGTTCTAAACTCTCACTTTGGAACCTCCATTTTTTTCTAATTATTTTAGCAACTTCATAAGCTGGATGTTTATAATCTATTAAAGAAAGTTTTTTATCAATATTTTGAACTTTCTTCCATTTATTTAATAAAATATGTCTTGATGCTTCAAGGATTTCATGGGCTAATGGGTCACTTTTAATGACTCTAGTTAAATTTGAAAACTGATAATTGTTGAACAAATTGTCAAAATTAATGTGCATAAGATAGTACATTATTTCTTGAATGCTTTCTTTATTTCTAACAGGTTGTGTCTGGAGCTCTATCAATCTCGACAACAAAAGGTTTTGATCTATAAGTTTTTGTTGAGGTTTTTTACTGGCATTATTGACCATTAAAAGCACTGATTGACGAATTTCTGTATCTTTAATAAATGATATGAGCTGGTTAAGTCGGTGAAAAGCATGTTCTCTTATTAAACGTCTAACAATACTATAAGTATTCACATTAAGTGACTCAAGCAGTGGATCATATTGTGCAACTATCTGATTAAATTGTGATTTGTTCAAGGAGTGTTTAATAATTTTTGGTGATCTTAATTTAAGTATATTAAAGAAATCAGTGCTGACTTTAGCATTTTGAGAAAAGATTCTACTGTTCTGTGCTGATAGCCGTAAAGAGAAATTAATCTGGTCGATGTGATTAACACCTAATGTCTGCCATTGATTTTTGTTTTCGTATTGTTGAAAGAATTCTTGGTTTAAACTAATCGCTTGATTGGATGATACAAATATGAGTCCACTGGTTGACAAAGGTTGATACATCTCAACGAAGCTAAACTCGGAATTAAGTGAAGCCAATAAAGATTTAAGTAATTGCTCATCAATAAATCGCATGCCTATCCACTGAATAAATATTCCATCTGAGTTCAATCGACTTTTGACAGTAGAAAAAAACTCTTGCGTATACAAACTAGAGGCTCCTGCAGTCCAAGGATGAGAGGGTTGAGAAACGATAATATCAAATGTTTCGGCACTATTTCTTAGTGCATTTCTGGCATCATTTGTATGTAAGCTTAAACGGGTATCTTTTAAAGGGTCAAGCCCACGCCATTTTGAAAGGCTCTGATTGGCTTTAATGACCTCTGATTCAAGCTCCACTACATCAATACTTTTTAAAGACGCTGGAACCGCTTTCAAAGTTAAACCAGCCCCTAATCCAACAATTAATATTTTTTCAGCTTTTGGTTGCATAAGAGTAGGAAGTACAGATAACCAATGCGCTAAAAAAAACTTTCCATCTCGTTTGCCATCCATTTGAATTGAAGATTCAGGTAGGCCATTGGTTAATAATCGCATTTCAGCACCTTGATCCATTAAAATGACTGTCGAGCTATCACCAATGCCTAAAAAATTCATTTTTCCTGATTGTGAAATTTGCCCCAATGTAGAGTATTGCAAAAGTTTATAGGGCTCCTTTAATGGTATCAAACAAACGAGTAAAACAATAAAGCTTACAAAAACAGAATTCTTTATTTGATGACTAATAATAGCACTTAACAGAGCTAAAATAATACTGCCGATACACAGTAATTTAGCACTAAAAGCAAAACCATGATTTGAAAGCAGATAAAACCCCATAATTAATGAACCTGATATGGCTCCAAATGTATTCCAGCTATAAATCCGAGCAGTAATAAGACCTGATGACTTTGTATTCTTTGCAGATATATGAATAGCCAAAGGAAAGGTCATACCGATAAATATTGCTCCAGGGAATAGTGTTAACAAACCAATAAATAAACTTTCAAAAACAAATGATATACTGCCAAAATTTGCATTTAATTGATAATTTATAAGTGAGTCTGCAAAAACATAACTCATTAAAAAACAAAAAGCTATGGCTAGTTGAACCCATATAAACCCTTTGATAGCTGAGATTCTTTTACAAACTAAACCACCTAAAAATGCCCCAATTGATATGGCCAATAGAAATACAAATAACATCACACCGAATGAATAGATACTGCTTCCAAGTATGTGACTGAGTAGGCGAGCCCATAAAATCTCATACCCAAAAGAAATAGCACCAGAAATTAAAATTAAAGGAAGAATCCAAGTATTTTTAAAGGTTGTGAATTTATTAGGTTTTTTGGTTGAATCATCACTAACAATATTGTGGTTTTTAAAGTAGTAAATTCCTACAACAAAAATAATAAAATTAATGAAGACAGCAACGTAAATTGTTACTCCTAAACCAAAAAAGGGCAACAATATAAAAGCACTTATTAAAGCACCAGCACAAGCACCTAAAGTATTTATTCCATAGAGTGATCCAATTTTATTACCAAGGTTATCACCATGTTTTACTATATATTGCGACAGTAGTGGTAATGTTGCACCCATTAAAATAGTAGGTACTAATAATACAATAAAAGAACCAAATACGTAAAATAATGCATTCGAAATTGTAATACTGGAGATTTCTTCAGTTGAGTAGAAGTAACCATAAAGATTTGACACAATTATTAATAAAAAAGGCACACTTAATGCTGTTAACGCTATAGCAATTTCAAGAATCGAATACAACTTAATGGGCTTGCTTATGTTATGAATAAATCGACTAATTATATTTGCACCAATAGCTAGGCCTGCCATATAGGATGATAATACAGCTGCAATGGCTAATTCGGTACTACCAAATATAAGAGCCAGTTGTTGTGACCAGGCAGATTGATAAATCAGGCCAGATAAGCCGGATAAAAAAAACAAAATAAAAAGAACAATATTATCAAGTCTTTTAA
>JBGCFT010000006.1:0-2864 GCA_045107085.1 Marinicellaceae bacterium
TTTTTGTAATAATTGGTCATAATTCATGGGTTTATGAAACAAATATCCTTGAAAATATTTACAGCCTTCTGCATCTAAGAATTCAAGTTGTTGCATATTCTCCACACCCTCTGCCAATACGTTTATTTCAAGCTCTTTTGCCATTTTGATGATGGTTCGAACTATGGTTACACTGTTTTTATCAAGAGGTAAATTTCTCACAAATGACTGGTCTATTTTAATCTTATCAATGGGCAATCTAAATAAATAACCAAATGAGGAATAGCCAGTTCCAAAATCATCAATAGAAATTTTAATGCCCAATGATTTTAATTGATTGAAAATTTTAATGGCTAATTCAACATCTTCCATCAAAACTGATTCAGTGATTTCAATTTCTAAATAATTAGATGGAATTTTATACTCTCGCATAAGTTCAGCGATTCTCTTATGAAAATTATTGTCTTTTAATTGCATCACAGACACATTGACAGCTATAAAGAATTCACCATGCCCATCATCAATGTTCTGTTTAATCAGCTTGCACACTTTTTCAATAACCCAATAACCAATCTTGACAATTAAATGAATTCTTTCGGCTATTTCAATAAATTTACCAGGATTAATATGACCTAAAGTTGAATGCTCCCATCGCAATAAAGCTTCTGCTCCAACTATTTGACCACGTGCACCTTTTATAAGAGGCTGAAATACAATATTAAAATCTGAGTTTTCAACAGCCAATCTTAAATCTGTCTCTAATTTATGATTAGAAATCACAGATAATTCTAATTGATTATCGAAAATTTGTAGACAGTTCCTGCCCTTTTGTTTGGCTTTATTTAATGCTGCTTCTGCTCTTTGCATAAGCAGTTCAACACTGTTGCCATCCTCTGGATAAATGACAACTCCTATGCAGGTCGTAATTTGAAAAGTGCGATTTTGAAACTTATAAGGCTTGGCAATTTCTTCTAAAACCATTTCACAAAATTTATGCACTGCTCTTTTAGTTAGAATTAAATCATGGCTGATATTTGGAAAATTTATCGTAAATTCATCTCCACCAAAGTGCGAAAGAGATTTATTATCATCCAAAAGGCTTTGAATTCTTTTTGCAACCGTTTTTATTAACAAGTCACCAATCAAATGTCCCTGAGAGTCATTGATATTTTTAAATGAATCCAAATCTAAGTACATTACAGCACCGAAATTTTTATTGGCTTTGTGCTCTTGAATCGATTCAAGAATTTGTTCTTTAAATAATGATTTATTAGGTAACTTAGTCAACGAATCAAAATGGGCAAGTTGAACAATTTGCTGTTGATATTTTTTAACCTGAGTTATGTCGACAGCCACGGTCACATTAGCCATGTGGTTTTCATTACTCATTTTAAACGGCATTTTTGATATTAATAAAGAATATTCATTATCTAAATAGTCCACCACTTCCACTTCTTGCGGTTGCGAGCTGTTAATATTTTGACTCAAATTATTATCATTAAGGAAACTTGTTCCTTCAGATACTGTATTTTTAAGTTCATCTATCTTACATCTTTCAATTTCATCTTTTGTTAATCCAAAGTATTCACTGGCATTTTTGTTGGCTAATAAAATATTACCATTATCTTCAGCCACGTAAATTATATGAGGTACCAGATTAATAATCTGGCTGAATTGTTCATTTCTGATAGATAATTCATTCACTCTTTTCCTGATTTGGTATCTAAAAGCCAGAGCTGTAAGCAAAGATAAAATAGCAAATAAGATTAATCCGATAATAGAATAATAAATTTCTTTTGTAAGTGCAGGCTTTGACTGAGGACTCAACCATTTAGTTTTTGCCTCATAATAGACAGAATTTGGACTCGATTTCCATTGACTCAAATACTGATCATATAATTCCAAAAGTGTAGATGACTTCCCTTTAGGTATCGCCACATAGGTTAAACCAGGATTAAATATGATATTACTATTGAAAACATCATATTTTTTCGCAAACCAATTGCCAGCAATATTGTTTGTCACTACTGCGTCTAATTCATTATTGGCTACTTTTTTAAATAAATTTGAATATGTTGGACTCTTTTCAATGGCTTGACAATCTAATTCAAATTGTTGGCATCTGAGGATAAAGATTTCACCATTTATATCCCCTTCTAAAACTCCAATTTTTCTTTTATTTAGATCCAGAAATCCATCAATGGTGGTAAATTTCGGAATGTAAATATTCGACCAACTATTCACAAAACTTTCTTTTGAAAACTCTAAATATACATTTCGTTCCTCTGAATAGCCGATTGAAGTGATCATATCCAGTTCACCATTTTGTGTTCTGTCTAATAAATTCTTCCACTCATCAGTCACCCACTCTATTTCAAAATTTTCCTTTAATGCTATGGTGTTAAATAATTCGACAATGAAACCGTCCAACTCATTCTTATCATTTATAAATGCAATAGGAGGATTATCAGAAACACCAATTTTAAATAGTATTTTTTCTTTCTCAGTTTCAGTAATGTTTGATTGTGAAAGTACCGCGGTACTTATCAACAAAAAGGTGAAACATAAGTTTTTAAGGAGACAATACATAAATTACACTTATTATTGGTCTAGAGTATTTAGATTTTCAATTTATCTGAAAGAAAAAGATTTGAATTATTAAAATGACTAACAGAATACATATAATATTATGACAGATAGAGTCATAAGACAGGTAAAAAAAATGATCTAAGAGGTGAAAAATAGATATATCACTAAAATAATCTGTAAAGTGCAGATAAGTTAAATATTTTCACAATTAAAGTAACGAATTTTGACTCGAAATCGAAAACCTGAAATTGGATTGTTTGCTAATCTTGCTCCAACACACGCTGACAAAAAACACT
>JBGCFT010000060.1:0-27691 GCA_045107085.1 Marinicellaceae bacterium
GCTTGAAATTTTGAGGTCATACCGCCAGTTCCTAAATTGCTCTCTGTGTTTTCATCGATATATTGTTTGCATGCTTCAATGTTATCAATTATTGGAATAAGTTCTGCATTTTTGTGTTTGGTTGGGTTTTTAGTAAACAGACCATCAATATCAGATGCCAATATGAGTAAATCTGCCTTAACCAAGTTAGCAACATAGGCAGATAATTTATCGTTATCACCAAAAACTATTTCATCTATGGCAATGGTATCATTTTCATTGATGATGGGAATAAAGTTATTATCGAATAAATCACTTAAAGTGTTTTTGATATTTAGCTGCGCTTCTGGATTGTCAAAATCTCGGTATGTGAGAAGACACTGGGCGATATTTATGCCAAAATCACGGAAAATTTCATTGTATATTTGCATAAGAATGGGTTGTCCAATGGCAGAAAGGGCTTGACGTGAATGTGTTAAGTTCCAGTTGTTGACTGCAATAAAATGTTTGGCAGTGGCTATCGCACCTGAAGAAACCAATGCGATATTGTATTCAGTCTGCAAATGCACAATTTGTCTGGCAATGTCTTCTATTTTACCTCGTGATATTCTGTTTGAGCCAAGCGTCAAGGTTGAAGAACCAAGTTTTAAAATAAGGGTTTTCTTTTGCATAGATTTATTTAACCCCGAACATGCCCTTGGCCAGAAATAAACCATTTATTGGTGACCAATTCATTTAAACCAACTGGACCTCTAAAATGTAGTTTCTGTGTGCTAATAGCTATTTCGGCACCCAAACCAAGTTCTCCACCATCTGTAAATCTGCTAGAGGCGTTATGATAAACAGCAGCACAATCAACACGATTTTGAAAGTGCTTGGCATTATCATCATTGTTAGAAACAATAACAGCAGAATGACCACCCGAATATTTATTAATGCCATCAATTGCCTGATCCAAGTTTTGAGTCATGGCCAATAAAATTTTATGGCTTAGATATTCTTCATAAAATTCTGCTTCTGCGGATATTGCGTTTATAGAGGTATGCAAAGGTTTTATTTCTTCATCAGCGATAATTTTGATGTTTTTATGCAGCAGCGATTGGATCAGTTTTAGAATCTTTGATGATTCAATGTTTTGATGGATATAAACTTTATCTAGGGCATTGCATACACTAATGCGCTTTTTGCCATCTAGGATAATTGCAATTGCCATATCAAAATTAACAGATTCATCGATATAAATAAAGTTGTTGCCGCGGCCAGAAATTATCATTGGAATGTCTGTATTTTCGCGTATTGATTGAATTAATTGCTCTCCACCACGAGGAATGATTAAATCGATGTTTTCTGTATTATTTTTAATTAATTCTTGGGTTTGAGAACGGTTATAGTCAAGGTATTTAACAATTGAAATGTTACAGTTGTTCTTTTTTAAGGCTTGTTGCCACAAGTCTGCAAGAAGCAGGTTGGTATTCCTTGCCTCTTTTCCTCCTTTCAATAAAATTTCATTTCCAGCTTTAAAAGCAGTAATCGCTGCTTCAATGGTCACATCTGGCCGAGATTCATAAATAATCAGGATTTTACCAAAAGCCACCGTTCTATTTTCTATGAAAAGTCCTTCACTCTTTTTATGAGAATAGAGTACTTTATTTTCTGGATCAGGAAAATTAATGACTTCTTTAATTGAATTGATCATATTTTCAATCTTAGAATCATCAATTTTTAATCGATCAATGAGTGATTCATCTCCATGAACACACAGTGCTAAATCTTTCTGGTTAGTAGCAATCAGGTTAGTTTTGTTTGTTTCTATAAGATCCGCTAAACTATGTAGCACTCTGTTTTTCAATGTTGTTTTCATTGCAATCATACTATTATTTTGAAGCGTTATCTATTATTGATAATATTTTCCCAGAATGCTAATAAAAAATTGTTATATGGATATCAATATTCTATTTATTCAATAAGTTGGAAACACTGAACATATAATAAAAAATATGCTATCGTATATTGGTATAATTAAGAGAATATTTATGTTAAGAATACTGACTTGTGTTTTGTTATTGAATTTAGTGGCTTGTCAATCTGGAGTAAAGATGAAAAAAAAATAAAAGTGATTTCAGCTCAAAACCCACTTTTGCTACGCCGGTATTAAATTTATTACAAGCCAATAAATTATCACAATTGCCCATAGATTGTGTTGAAGTAGAATACCCCAATAAGCTCAATCAAGTTTTAGGAAGTGAAAAAGATTTATTGTCACCAAAAACACTTCATCCTGCATTTTATGGTTGTTTTGACTGGCACAGTGCTGTGCATGGCCATTGGTCAATGGTTAACTTAATAAGAAATTTCCCTCAATTAGATAACGCTCATAAAATTAGAGAAATACTTCAGCGCAATATTACTGCAGAAAATATCCAACAAGAAGTGTTGTATTTTCATGGTAAGCACAACAAATCATGGGAAAGGACCTATGGCTGGGCATGGTTATTAAAATTAGCAGAAGAGCTTCATCATTGGGATGATCCGTTAGCCCGTCAACTTGAATCGAATTTAAAACCTTTAACTGCATTAATGGTGGAGAGGTTTATTGAGTTTATTCCAAAACTTACCTATCCGATTAGATCGGGTGAACACCCAAATACAGCTTTTGGATTAACGTTTGCATTTGATTATGCTCAATCTGTTGGCGATCATAATTTTGTTTCAAAAATCACTAATCGTGCGAAAGATTTCTATTTGTCAGATGAAAATTGCCCCATAGAATGGGAACCCAGTGGTTTTGATTTTTTATCACCCTGTTTAGAAGAGATAGACATTATGCGCCGCGTTTTAAACCGCGAAGAGTTTGATATCTGGATTGCAAAATTTTTGCCTGAAATTAAAAGTAAGGAGTTTGATATGGTTGTTGGTCAAGTCAGTGATAGAAGCGATGGAAAATTGGTTCATTTAGATGGTGTGAATTTTAGCAGAGCTTGGGTGCTTTATGGTTTAGCAAATCAATATCCTAAATACCAACATTTATTGCTTATAGCCAATAAACATATGCAGTATTCTTTGCCTAACTTGGTAGGAGATAGCTATGAAGGAGGTCATTGGCTGGCAAGTTTTGCACTTTATGCACTTAATCAACTTGATAAAGATTGATGATGAGTATTCTCCAAAACAAAGGTCCAGGATTATTGATTGCCGCTGCTTTTATTGGGCCAGGAACAGTCACAATCTGCTCCATTGCTGGAGCTCAATACAATTTTGTTCTTTTGTGGGCTTTGGTTTTTTCCACAATCGCCACAATTGTTTTGCAAGAAATGACGGCCAGATTGGGTTTGATTGCAAAATCTGGTTTAGCTGAATCAGTCAGAAATCAAATTAAATATCCAACATTGAGATGGCTAACAATGGCTTTAATCATGTCAGCAATTCTTGTGGGTAATGCAGCCTATGAAGCGGGTAATATCAGTGGAGGAGTTTTAGGGGTTTTAACTCTTTATGACAATGTTTACCTAAAATTTGCTGGATTGAATATTAATTTAGCCAGCATTGCTATTGGAATCATAGCGTTTGTGCTGTTATTTATTGGTAGCTATAAACTTATTGAAAAAACTTTAGTCACACTTGTTATTATCATGAGCATTGCTTTTTTAGTCACTGCAGTCATGACCCAACCTAATATTCTTGCTGTATTGAAAGGTCTGTTCATACCTTCTTTTCCTGAAGACAGTTGGCTGATTATAATGGCTTTAATTGGCACGACAGTTGTGCCTTACAATCTCTTTTTGCATGCTTCACTGGTACAAGAAAAATGGCAAGGCTCACAAGATTTACCAAAAGCACAATCTGATGTATTTTACTCTGTCTTATTTGGAGGAATAATTTCTATGTCAATTGTCATTGTAGCTGCAGCGATAAATTCTGGTGAAATAAAAAATGCAGCGGATTTAGCCATTGGATTAGAACCATTATTAGGAGCTTATGCAAAATATTTTGTTGCCATTGGATTATTTGCAGCAGGCATAACTTCAGCCATCACTGCACCATTGGCCGCAGCATATGTCGCACGAGGATGTTTTAATTGGGATTGTGGATTAAAATCTTTTAAATTTAGATCAGTTTGGATAACAATATTGGTATTGGGTATTGTGTTTTCATCTACTGGAATACGTCCAATTGATGTGATTAAGTTTGCTCAATTTGCCAATGGACTATTACTGCCATTAATTGCAATCTTTTTGTTGTGGGTGATGAATAAACCATCGCTCTTGGGTGAGTATAAAAATTCTCTAAAACAAAATGTGATAACATCAATCATTGTTTTAATAACCCTGGTTCTTGGAGTGATTAGCATTGTTAAAGTATTTGGAGTGTTGAAATAGAAAGATGGACTTAATTGATATTAATTGTGATCTGGGTGAAGGTATTGGCAATGATGCTGAGATTATGCCATTTATTTCTTCTTGCAACATTGCCTGCGGTGGACATTATGGTGATGCAATGAGCATCAGTGAAACCATTTCATTAGCTACAGAGAATTCAGTTAAAATTGGCGCCCATCCTTCCTACCCAGATAAGATAAATTTTGGTAGAAAATTGATCACTATTTCAGAACACGAATTGTATGCATCATTGTGTGAACAATTGATGTTTTTTAACAGTCATTGTCATAAATTTGGAGTGAATTTGCACCACGTTAAATTACATGGTGCTTTGTATAATGTTGCTGCAAGAGATGAGAAAACCGCAAAAATTGTCCTAAAGAGTTTAACGGATTGCGAAATTAATGCAAAAATCTATGCACCTTATCAATCTGTTTTGGCTGAATTGGCTCAGCCAAGATTTGATGTTTTGTATGAGGCTTTTATTGACAGGCGGTACCACAATAATTTGCAATTAGTTGCCAGAAATAGAGAGGATGCAATTATTTCAGACAAATCTGAGGCTTGGGCACATTTACTGCATATTTTAAAAACAGGAACAGTAAAAACCGTTGAAGGATTTGATCAAAAAATTAAGGCCGATACTTTTTGTATCCATGGAGATCAGCCTAATGCTCAGCAATTAGTGAAATATATTTCTGAAAATTTAAGCAAATATTATTGATTGTTATGCCAGATTATCTTCGCTTTCCAATTGAAACTTTTACCTTTGGTCCTAAGGTGTTGGTAATTAATTGGCCACAAACCATTTGTAATCAACTTAATTCAAAAATCAATCAATTTGAACAGTTAGTGCACGACAAAATAGGTCAAATGATTGTTGAATCATTGACTACTTATTGTAGTTTAACGTTGTATTTGAATGAACCGATAAAATCTGGTTTAACAGATTATATAAAAAAACTCTATGCCACTTTCCATGCCAATGGTTATCCCAAACAAGAATCTATAACATGGAATATCCCTGTTTGTTATGATTTAAAATTTGCTACAGATTTAGAGAGCTTAGCAAACTATCACTCTTTGTCTATCCAAGAAGTAGTAAAGAGACATTCACAACCCATTTACACCGTTTTTTTTCTGGGTTTTCTTCCTGGCTTTCCCTATTTAGGAGGGCTTGATAAACAACTTTTTACACCCAGATTAATTCAGCCAAGAGATCGTGTTTCCGCTGGATCTGTAGCCATTGGGCAGCAACAAACAGGTATTTATCCCATTCAAAGTCCTGGAGGTTGGCATATTATTGGAAAGACACCCATTCCTATTTTTAATGCAAAAAACAAAAAACCAGCTTTATTTAAACAAGGTGATTTGATTAAATTTAGTGCGATAAGTTTAGAGAAATATGATGCGATATTGAAAAGTATAAACAAGAATACTTTTAATCTAGATGAGATAAAAATGGAGTCTAATAAGAATGATTGAGTTGATGACTTCAGGTATCTATTCATCCATTCAAGATAATGGTAGATATGGTGTCAGAAATTTGGGTGTTCCTTTGTCAGGTGCAATGGATCAATATTCAGCGTACATAGCAAATAGTTTATTAGGTAACAATAAACAATCAGCTGTATTAGAAATGACCTACAAAGGCCCTGTATTACTTTTTCATGATAAAGCCATTGTTACCATTGTAGGATCAACCATAGACGCTGAACTTAACAATCAAAAAGTACGTCAAAATGGCATTATTACTCTTGAAAAAGGAGATGTTTTATCTTTGGGGAAAATATCTCAAGGAGCCAGGTGTTATTTGGCCATTTTAGGCGGGTTTGAATCAGAGCAAGTATTAAATTCACAAAGTCAATATTCACAAATTACTAAAAAAGCCCTATTGAAAAAAGGTGATTTATTATTTTATGATACCCAAAAACAACTCACTGAAATAAAGCACAGTTCAGTGAAACTGGATACAAAACATTTTAAGAATGAAATATTATATGTCTATGCTGCGCCGGAATTTGAAACGCTAAACCAATCAATTCTCAGCCAACTAATAGAGATGAAATTAACAGTAGATATTAGCAGTAATCGCATGGCGTATAAATTGAAAGAATCACTGGCAGTTCAAGAAGATTCTATCAAAGAAATCATAACAGCATCAGTTCAACCTGGCACAGTCCAGATAACTCCTTCCGGAGAAATCATTATTTTGATGCGCGACTGCCAAACCACAGGTGGCTATGCCAGGATATTTCAATTGTCAGATTATTCAATCAATCAATTGGCTCAAAAAACACCAGGAAGTACAGTTTACTTTAGTTTGATTTAATAATTAAACTTATAGAGGCTTTTGCTTGATTCGTGGATTAAGATAAAAAGTTTAAAAACAACTTGTTCACTGTTGAAAAATTTTCAAATAACAGCGTATTTGACTGCATTTTTCGCCTTAATCAGAATATTTTTAACTCTCTTTCTCAACAACTCATGATCAAGCAAAGGCCTTTTATAATCAAAGGACAAATATTCTAAAAAAATTTTTCTTGAATTATTATCATTTCTTGTTCATAATATATGGACGTTTTAATATCAATACTTAGAGAGGGGGAATATGAATATATCACGTCGTAAATTATTAAAAGGTGCATCTATGGGTCTAATTGCAGGCTCGGCTTCTGGTGTTGCTTTTGCTAAAAACAATCAAGATGCTTTTTTAAAGGCAGTTAACGCTGAAGAACTCAGTGGCATCCAATGGTCTTTATCCGAAAGGAGTAGGGACAACTATATCCGAAGAGTGAGAGCCATAGGTGCCAATTTATTGGATGCTTTCGAACAACCAGAACAAGAAGTTAATGTTGATGAACTGAATATACCTGGTTTTGTCGGTAATTTTAGTAAGACTTTAGCACACAACAATTTGGGTGAGGTGGATGAAAATGCATACTTACTACTTGTTGATGGCCTGGCTACAGGTGATTTTTCTCAAGTAGTTTTATCCGATCAAGCCGATAGAAAACTTGCTAATCCAACAGCATTTAGGTCATTAGAACTTCATGGTGGATTTCCGGAAACCACACGAATTACAAAAGCACCTGAAACACAAAGCGCACATGCTGCCGCAGAAATGATAGAAGTCTATTGGCAAGCCTTGACCAGAGATGTACCATTTAGTCAGTATGGTTCATCAAGCATGATAGCTTCTGCAGTAGCAGATTTAAACAATGCATCTTACAGCATTGGGCCGACAACTGGTGGATCTGTTACCAGTGCCGATATATTTCGTGGGTCTACTTTTGGAGATTCAGAAGGTCCATATATTAGTCAATTATTAACTTTACCTTTTAATTACGGCGCTTCTTATGTTGAGCAAAGGTATACGCAACCTGTGGCTAATCTGGATTACATGGTTGATTTTGATGAATTTCTAGCCATACAAAATGGAGCGGCACCATCTGTTCAAGAAACTTTTGGCGGCATGAGATATATCCAAAATAACCGTGATTTGGCAAATTATGTACACACTGATGTTTTGTTTCAAGCGTATTATAATGGCACCATGATTTTATTGCAGTCTGGTGGATTGGTAGATGATAACTCGCCTTTTGCAGGCAGTTCTGTTGAAGGAGGTTTTGTGACCTTTGGAGGACCTGATATTTTAAGTATGGTTGTCACAGCAGCAAGAATGGCATTAACTGGTGCATGGTATCATAAGTGGTTGCATAGAAAACTCCGACCAGAAGCCTATGCAGGTTTGGTTGATGTTCAACGCAGAGGACTAGCTGATTATGGTTTACATTCAGATATAATGTCAAGTAGTGCTGTATCTCAAACTTTGCAAAAACAAGGCAATGCATTACTTTCACAAACATATCCTGAAGGGTCGCCTACACATCCATCTTATCCTGCAGGGCATGCTTGTGTTGCCGGTGCTTGTACCACTGTAATGAAAGCTTGGTTTAAGGAAGATGCTTTGTTCCCTAATCCTATGGAACCAAATAGCAGTGGCACAGCATTGGTTCCTCTCAATAACGTTGACTTAACAGTTGGTGGGGAAATTAATAAACTAGCCAATAATATTTCCATAGGCAGAAATGCTGCAGGTGTTCATTACCGAAGTGATGGTGAGCAAGGCATGTATGCTGGAGAGCAACAAGCTATTGGTCTGTTAAGAGATTACTCATTAACTTATTCTAATGCTTTTGATGGTTTTCAATTAACTAAATTTGACGGCACACGTATTAAAATATACGATGGAAAAGTAATAGAAATCTAGTTTTAATTGAAACCTTTATTCTTGACTAATAGAGATTTTGCAATCTCTCATAAAAAAAGCCAAGCTCAATTTAACAATAGAGCTTGGCTTTTAAGTTTTAGAAACTGACCAAAGAACTTAGTTGTTAATTATTTTCAGTTATCGTCTGTTATTTTTTCTTTGGTTTCATTAATTTTATCGGCGGCTTTTTCTTTGATCTCTTGGGTTTTTTCAACCAACTGATCTTTCATTTCATTGGTTTTATCTTTAGTTTTTTCAAAACCTTGTTTAAAGTTTTCTTTGGTTTTTGAATATCCCTCTTGGGTTTTATCTAATACTGTTTCAGTTGTCTCTTCAACAGATTCACCTACTTGTTCTGCTTTTTCTTTAATTTTGGCTCCAGTATCTTCCGCAGCTTGTTTTGCTTTTTGGTAGGATTGATCAATTTTTTTACCAACTTTTTCGGCCTTTCCTTCATCAGATTCTTGTTGGCACGCCATTAACATCATTGATGTGATTAAAATTGTAACCATTAAAAATGTTCTTTTCATAAATAACCTTTGAATATAAATTAGTTAAGATGGTATCTGAAAAAATCAGTAAATTCAATTCTAGTTGAAATAAAGTGTCAATCGAAAAATAAGTGGGCAAGAATCATTGGGAGAAAAAACAATAAAGTTTATGTTATTTAAGAATAATAAAGTTCTAAAAGTATTGCTTGATGTGTTATTGTATTAATCTCTGTTGAGTTTTATGTCAATGTCAAAATAATATTAAATCATGAGCGAATTTGAAATAATAAAATGCAAATCTTGTACGGCACCGCTGGTTCAATTGCAAGGACAAAAATTAAAAAAATGTATCCAATGTGGGCATAATTTTAGTCAAAAAGCCAATAAAAAAGTCCAAATAGAATCTATGATGCAACAGATATTGGCTCAACAAAATAATAACAGCCAAAACCCTCAACAAGGTAATCAATCATCTGATCAAAGTCAAAGTTCATATTCTCAAACTGAAACTGAAACTGTAAATCAACCTCAAAATAAAATAATACCACCAAAAAAGCCAGCCTCAATTATTGGAACCATCATCAAGTGGTATGTTATACTTTTTATTGGTTCTGCGTTTCTTAAAGCGTTCTTTTAAAAATGAGTGATTTCAAAATTTTAAAATGTCCATCATGCGGCTCATCATTAGTCGAAACACAATCTGAACTAATTTTGGTATGCAGCCATTGTGGCACAAACCTTGTGGCAAAAGACAACCAGATGAAAAAAATGAAAACTGATAACTCAATGATTATCAAGTTGCTTATTGTGGTTATATCGCTTTTGCTTGTCTTAACAGCTACATTTTTTTGGAATTCAAATAAATCTGGCCATGAAGCTATCAATGAACTTAAAGAAACAATAGTTGATGCAACACCAGTTGATTCTTCTACAAGAGATAGTACAAACACCTTTATTAAAGCACCTATTTCTTCTATACCAAAACTCAATAATCAAGGTTTAAATGCTTCAAAAATTGTTTCTGAAAGTAGTGGTGAGAACCCCCAAATTCCCATTCTTAGCATCATCAGTCAAAAGGCAGGCGAAACATCCATTGGAGGAAAATTTTGGATAGTGACAGTTAAGAATGACAGCAAACAACCTATCATAAGACCCAGAGTAGTGATGAGTTTATTTGACAAAGAAAACCGCCGAATTGGAGAACATACGGGTTGGTCTAAAATAGAAACTTTAGCAGTGGATGCTGAAGCCACTATTTTAGTCCTTGTTTCTGAACCTCCTGTAGTTGAATTCACGACAAAAATTCAGGCAATTGCTTCATTTCCAACACAATTTGCTTCTCAAATCTATGAAGTAGAAGTGCAAGACTATATCATAAACACTGACAATAAAAACCCAAAGAAAGCCGTCATAGTTGGCGATGTGATTAATCAGCAAAAATTTCGTTTAGACTATATCAGAGTGCAAGCTATTGCTTTAAATGAAAAAGGCATGGCTGTTGGTTTGGCAGATGCTTTTGCAACCAATGCAAGCCTTTCGGAAAATAAGAAATCTGGTTTTCAAATTAAAGTCAACACCTTTATTATTGAGCCAGCAACTTCATGGAAGCTCGTTGCATTTGGACGAAAAAGCAGGGCAAAATAATAATTGAGAGTCTCTCAATTCAGTGTTGATAAAGAAATATTAAATTTTCTTTATTTACCAAGATCTTTGGTTAATAATACACCTTTGGTTAAATTTATTAATTATTATGATTGTCAAAACTGCTGAAGCATTTAAGAAAGCCACTTCCCTCAATACATTCCCGATAAAACAGGCAGCAGCGATGAAAGCCGCCTTTATGGTTTCTCCTGTGGGTTTTAAACTGGATGAACAAACCGCCACAGATAATGAATACATGCAAATGGATCAACAAACAGATACTGCAGTTGCCATTGTTCAACAAATGAATTTGGCCAGAAAAATATCTGATTGTGGTATTCCTGTCATGACATTTCCTGGTTCAGCAGAAACACCTGATGCGGTATTTCCTAACAATGCTTTTGCCACGGCACATGGTCAAAAATACGTTATCGGCGCTATGTTGCATGAAAACAGGCAAAAAGAAACACTCAGACAAGATATCCGCATGTTTTTTAATGACATGTTGGGTTATAAAAAACACCACATTAATCGCGATAATGCAATCGCAGAATTAACGGGTGTACTGGTTCCAGATCGTGCCCGCAATATTGCTTTTTGCGGCATGACTGAGAGAGTTGATGATGCTGGTGCTCAAGCAATGCATGATGCTTTTGGCTTAGATTTAATGTTTCAATTTGATTTAGCTGAAGGAGAGTACCATACCAATGTTGTACTTTCTTGTTTGGCTGGAAAAGCCTGTATGATTCATGCGGGTTCATTTGCAGATCCTGAAGTTCCAAATGCCATTGCGGAATTCTATAAAAACCGCACTATTTTTCTGACTGATGAAGAAAAGTTAGCATTTGCTGGTAATGGCATAACGGTCACTGAAAATGACCTTTTCTTGAGTCAAACAGCTTTTGAAGCTTTGGCTGAAGATAAAAAACAAAAAATTGAATCTTGGGGTTTTAAAATACATCATGTACAAGTCAGTGAATTAGAAAAAGCGGGTGGTTCTTTGCGTTGTATGGTGGGTGAGATTTTTTAATGTGAAAATATCCTAGTTTTCACAACATCTACTGATATTTAATAGCAATACTTAAATAGACAATGATTACTAAAAAACACCTCAAAACCTTTATATCTAAGAGAAATACTGTACTTTTAACATGAATCTAGTATGCTTGCGGGCTAGATCATTAGAGACAATTCATGGATTTCAACGCATTAGGCTTATCGCCACAAATTTTAAAAGCAGTTAAGCACAAAGGATATGACAAACCATCTCCAATTCAAGCTCAAGCTATTCCAGCTGTGTTGGATGGCAAAGATGTTATGGCAGCAGCGCAAACAGGCACAGGAAAAACAGCAGGCTTTACTTTACCAATTTTAGAATTATTATCCAAAGGTAAAAGCGCAAAACCTAATCAGGCCAGAGTTTTGGTTTTAACACCGACCCGTGAATTAGCAGCACAAGTTCACCAAAGTGTCGTTGATTATGGCCAGCATTTATCGATTAAATCAGCTGTGGTATTTGGTGGCGTTAAGATCAATCCTCAAATGATGAAACTGCGACGTGGCGTTGATGTTTTAGTAGCGACTCCAGGACGGTTATTAGATTTGCACAATCAAAGGGCTGTTAAATTCGATCACCTAGAAATATTTGTTTTAGATGAAGCCGATCGAATGCTAGACATGGGTTTTATTCATGATATTCGTAAGATCATTCAAAAACTGCCCAAAATAAGACAAACTTTAATGTTTTCAGCTACTTTCTCTCAAGAAATAAGGGCGTTAGCCAAATCATTGGTTAATAATCCTGTTGAAATTTCAGTCACTCCAAGAAATACTACCGTCGAGGCCATAATCCAAAGAGTTTATCCTGTCGATAAAAAACAAAAATCTCGATTGTTGTCATTTTTAATTAAAGAGAATCAATGGTCGCAGATATTGGTATTTTGTAAAACTAAGCGTGGCGCTAACAAGTTAACAACTTTTCTCGAAAGTCGAGGCATTTCCGCAGTGGCCATTCATGGTAATAAATCACAAGCCGCAAGAACCAAAGCTTTGGCTACGTTTAAAGCCAATGAAGTACAGGTACTTGTGGCCACAGACATTGCGGCACGAGGTATTGATATCAGATTGTTGCCCCATGTGGTGAATTTTGATTTACCACATGTGTCTGAAGATTATGTCCACAGAATAGGACGAACAGGTCGTGCAGGCTCTAATGGTGAGGCCATTTCATTGGTTAGTGCCGATGAGGCTCCTTTGTTGAAAGATATAGAACGTTTGATTAAGAAGAAAATTGATAGAACCATTATTGATGGTTTTGAACCTATTCATGACGTCCCAAATACGCCCTTGGACAAAAGGCCGATCAAACCTAAAAAGCCCAAAAAAGCCAAAACATATGGCAATAATTCGCAAAATAACAAAAATAATAGAAGAAGGTCACGAACAAACAAGTCAAACAAAGACCAAGCGAATCAAGATAATGCTCAAAATATCAGAAAGCCTGTTGGCGGAAACACCAAAAGAAAACGACCAAAAAGCAAAAAACCAGGAAAGGATCCTTATGCGCAATTTAAGAATAAACAAAAATAAACAAATTTTAATCAGATGAATTATAAAGAAATAAATAAAAAAGCTTGGGATAAGAATACCAAAGTTCATATTGAATCAGAGTTTTATGATGTTGATGGGTTTTTGGCAGGAAAATCTTCTTTGAATGCCATAGAGTTAGATCAAGTTGGAGATGTTAATGGTAAAACACTGTTACATTTACAATGTCATTTTGGACAAGATACTCTATCTTGGAGTAGGCTTGGAGCTAATGTTACGGGTGTTGATTTGTCAAGTGCATCAATTGAACAAGCAAAAAACATGGCGGATGAGATTGGAGTTAAGGCGCAATTTATATGTGATGATGTTTATAGTTTTGGGGAAACTAATACACAACAATATGACGTGGTTTACACATCTTATGGTGTATTGTGTTGGCTGCCGGATTTAGATCGCTGGGCACAAACTATAGCCAAGTCGCTTAAAGTGGGCGGTCAGTTTAATATTATTGAATTTCACAGCTTTCACGATTTGTTATCAGGTTATTCCTATTTTTCTGCAGATGAACCTGACATTGAAGAAGAAGGCACTTATACAGAAAATTGCCCTGGTGAAAAGTCTAAAATGATTACTTGGGCGCACCCTATTAGTGCTGTCATTCAATCATTAATTACAGCGGGTTTGTCTATAAGTGAGTTTCACGAATATCCTTATAGTCCCTATAACTGTTTTCCGGATTTAGAAAAAGTTGATGGAAAAGGTTTTCAATTACTTTTTAAAGGCCAACAAGTGCCTATACTGTATTCTATAAAAGCCCATAAATTAGCATAATAACAATTTTATTTTAGGTAGTTTTCATCTATACTCTATTGAATAACTATTAGCTAAGGGGGGCTTATGTTATTCAATTCACTTACTTTTATCATCTTTTTTGCCTTGATTTTAGGGCTGCATTATTTACCAATAAATTGGCGATTAAAGAAAACTAATCTATTAATTGCCAGTTATTTATTTTATGCTGCATGGAGCCCACCATTTGTTATATTGTTGTGGATATCTACACTAGTAGACTGGCATGTTGCAAACAAAATTTACAAACAAACCAACCAGAATAAAAGAAAACTATTATTAATGGTGAGTATTTTTGTCAATTTAGGTATGTTGGGTTATTTTAAGTATGGGGAATTTCTCATGCAAAATTTTCAGCGATTAATGGCTGGATTTGGCATCGATTATCAAACTCCAGACTGGAATATTATTTTACCAGTTGGCATATCATTTTATACATTTCAAACGATGGCGTATTCTCTTGATGTCTATTTAAAAAGAGCAAAACCTGCTGATTCATTGTTAGATTTTTCCTTATTCGTCACTTTTTTTCCTCAATTAGTGGCAGGTCCAATTGTTCGCCCAACTCAACTCATACCGCAGTTTAAAATTCCACGAGTGGCATCAAGGTCACAATTAACATGGGGTTTAGGTTTGATTACACTGGGCTTATTTAACAAGATAGTTATCGCAGATGGCTTGTTATCACAAGCGGCAGATTCAGCATTTGGAGCCGATGCAATGTTGCACCCATTAGATGCTTGGCTAGGCACTCTTGCATTTTCAGGACAAATATTTTGTGATTTTGCAGGTTATACCACTACTGCCATTGGAATTGCATTGTGTCTGGGCTTTTCATTGCCAGATAACTTTAGGTTTCCATATGCAGCTATTGGCTTCTCTGATTTTTGGCGCCGTTGGCATATTTCACTTTCATCATGGTTAAGAGATTACTTGTATATTCCATTGGGAGGAAACCGAAAAGGATCATCCAGAACCTATATTAATCTTATGATTACCATGTTGTTAGGTGGGTTATGGCATGGCGCAGCATGGACTTTTGTTGTTTGGGGTGGGTTACATGGATTGTATTTGGCTGGTGAAAGAGTATTAGTGTCACGATTGGGGCATCAAAATCTTTGGAAGCATTGGGTTCCAAAATTGATGTTAGGTATATTAACTTATTTCTTAATTAATATTACTTGGGTCTTCTTTAGGGCGCAAGATTTTGGCACTGCAATGCGCATGATTGAAACAATGCTCACTTTTGAAATGTCAGGGGAAAAAGTTTTACCGATGATAGATATTATTTCTGTCAGTGTTGTTATTTCATTGATGTTAGGTGTTCATTGGTTTATGCGTAATCGACAACTTCACGATGTTATAAGTGCCATTCCAAGTTGGCTAGTAGGAGTATTTTGGGGTTTAGCTTTATGGTTAATTATTATCACTCAGGGGGAAAGTAATGCATTCATCTATTTCCAATTCTAATCTCAATTCGGATAAAAATAACACCGAAAAATCTAATATTGAAGTTGAAAAGGTTTATCAGCGACCTGTACCCAAACTCCAAAATGCAGGAATCATTGCATTAATTGTTTTGGCAATATTAATCTCTATTTGGGAGTGGTATGTGCGTGATAAAGGCGTTGAACCATCCTATAGAAATTCAAATGGCTTATGGGCAGAACAACGCAGAAAAATTAATAATGGTGCTGGCGATGGTTGGGTTTTTACTGGATCTTCCCGTGTATTGTTTAATTTACAGCTTGATGCTTGGGAAAAACTTGATAACAGAAGGCCAATACAATTGGCGCTTGAAGGAACCAGCCCGGTAAGTGTTTTAGAAGGGTTAGCAGCCGATTCTGATTTCACTGGAAATGTGATTGTAGGTGTTGCTCCAGGATTATTTTTTTCTGGTTATGAGTATAGAAAAGCGGCACTTAATCAATATGAAAATGAAACACCTTCTCAATGGCTAGGACAAAGAATATCAATGTGGTTTGAACCGTTTTTTTCTTTTTATACCTATGATTATGCTTTATCAACGATTTTAAACCGCCAAGATTTACCGAATAGAGAGGGCATTACTCAACGCTTGGATGTAAGAAAGCTGGCGAATATGGAAAGAGACAGAAATAACCGCATGTGGAACAAAGTTTATTTAGATGAAGACTACAATAAGTTGGTAAAGTTTATTTGGGCGCAAAATTGGAAACCATTTGCAGAACAACCACAACCAAGGCAAGAAAGAATTGTAGACGGAAGAATAAAACAGATTGAAAGAGCTGTCAATGCAACAAAAACATTACAAAAACGTGGCGCACAAGTAGTTTTTGTTCAGATGCCATATAATGGTCATTATGCAATATCAGAACCTGACATCGCTCCCCGTGAATTGACGTGGGACAGACTTATTGAACAATCAGGAGCATTGGGTTTACATTTTCAAGACCACGAAGAAATGCAAGGTTATGAATTGCCTGAATGGTCACACATGACAGGTGATGAAGCAGATCGTTTTACTGCTAATTTTTATACTTTGGTTCAAAGTGAGTTACATAAATTAGAATGAAAGTTTAAAAATCCGATAGCAATGGCTCTATTATTATAGAGGTTTTAAGTTCCATCATTGGTATACTTATTAATCGATAAGGGATTGCGTTTTAATTTTAATATGCGAATAATATTCTTATACTTTTCTGCAAACAACTCGCATATTGGCTCTGTGGCTCCAAAAGTATTTAATGATTTGAAAGTTATGTTCCTCAAGAAGTTTTGTCATTGTTTGTCTATTGAAGTAACCAATATGTTCTGGTGGAGTGACTCGGTTCCAAGATACAAAATCTTTCGGGACTTTTCTGTGACCAGCATCAGGAGTGGTCAGATAAAGTATAGATCCTTTGTTCATAAGAGAGTTGAGAGAAGATATAAATTCATGTGGGTCTGGGACATGCTCTACAACTTCTGCACAATAAATTAAGTCATATAGATTTTTATTTTTTGCCAAATCTTGTGTTGTTATGGTCTGAAATTGATTGTTTGGAAAGAGAGTGCTGGCTTCTTTGATTGCAACTTTATCGAGGTCAATGCCAGTTGCTAAAAATCCCAATTGATGTGCTGCTTCAACTGTGGCGCCTATACTGCAACCTACATCCAAAAACTTTAAGTGGTTACTTTTTAAATATTTTCTTAATTTTTTAAGTTTGTATCTTGATGTGAAAATTTTCTTTTTTAACTTTTTGAGATAATTATCCGTTTGACTATAATGATCGTATAGTTTTTCCAATATTGTTGACTGAGGCATTGGATTAACGTGAATAAAATCACAGGACAAACATTTAACCAATTTATAGTTATTTTTTTCACCGATATATTGATGATTTTGTTGATTACACAGTGGACAACTCATTAATTATTTTCTTTTAAAAATTAGAATGATGTTACCATAAATAAAGAAAATATTTTAGTCTAAAAAGATTTATAATTTACGGCTAATTTTTAACCAAAAAGATAATGAATTCGTGCTAAGTTATTGATTTATACACAAACAGACTATGTCAAGGATTATTTTAAATAAATTAACTGTTTATTTTCTTTAAGGATTAGTTATTTTTATATAACACATTGATAGTAAAGTATATTATTGATGTGGTTAAAAATTAACCAAAATGATAAAAGGTCAGGCAATTCATGGCTTTACTTGGTGTAAATATGCAGTTATTCACAGACTTATCCACAGGCTCTGTGGATAAGTATAATAGTAGTTTTAAAACAGGGAGTTAGCAGATGTTTGAAGATTTTGATTTAAGTTTTATTTGTAAGGTGTTGTTTTGTGTTTTCTGAGTATTTTTAATACCATCTCATTCCATAAAGTCCAAAATTTTATCTTTACTTTCGAGTGAATCTTGGTAGCCTAATTTGATTAAAGATTTGGTATAAGCCGGCTCAAAAAGTAAATAGCTTGGCATGCGCCAATCTTTGCCCCAGCCGCCTATCATTTTTAATAAACTGCGAACAGGTCTGGGTATATCTTTGGCATGTTGCGCTGTTATCTCTCTCACATCTTGACTGGGTTTGATTGTCATTGTTTCAATGTTTTTTAAATGTGTTTGTTGTTTTTGATTTTCAGTTAATAAGGAAACCGTATGATTAATCCTTTTAAGTCTGGAAATATCGGCCACTAATGTATCCATAAATATAGTATCAAGCATATAGCCACCTAAAGCTCCCATAGAAGGATACTCAGTTTTCTCAATGGGCTCAGGAATTGGCACTTCATCTCGAGTTCCTATGACCATAATCTTGTCAGCTCCTAAATGAATGGCAGGAGATAAAGGTGCGTTCATGCGAATTCCACCATCACCATAATATTCATTACCAATGCGTTGAGCAGGAAATAAAAAAGGCAAAGCTGCGGATGCTAAAATATGTTCTACCATTATTTTGGTAGGAATCCCATATCTTCTAGATCGGTGCCAAGGAAGAATATGCTTTTTGGCTTGATAAAAGCTTTTGGCTACGGCTGTATCATATGATGAAGCGGTTATCGCTAAACCCAATAAATCTTTTGACTCTATCACTTGCTGAATTTGATCCAGATGTAACTCATTAGTTAATAATTTTTTTAATGGCGAATTGTCCAACAAAGACTGGGGTGATTTCACTCCAAAAGATGAAAATAAAATTGAACCAATTACTCTGGCCATAGTTTTTGTAATCATCATTCCATCGGTTCTGTAAATATCATGGCAATGGATGCTTGTCCAAAACTTTTCTAACCTTTGCACACCAATATTAAACTTATTGGCATAACTTGCCATGACAACTGCATTGATGGCCCCTGCTGATGTTCCAGTTATGATATTAAATTTATTTTGGTTATTTAAAATTTCTGTAATGCCTTTCAGCACACCTACTTGGTAAGAGCCTCTGGCTCCACCGCCAGGTAGCATGAGTGCGATATTTTTTTTTCTTTTAGTCATGGTAATTAATTTAAATAACTTTATCACTATAACATTTCAAGATAAATCTATACAATATTGCAATGAAATTATCTGTTTTCAATTTACATTTACTAATTGGGTTGACTATTTTAATGTCTTTAAAAATTTTAGCTAAGCCAACCATGATTGCTCATGCAGGAGGAGGGTTTGAAGGAAAGAGGTATACAAACTCATTAGAAGCATTAGATGAAAGCTATGCCAAAGGATTTCGTTTGTTTGAAATTGATTTTTCTTGGACAAGTGACAATCAATTGGTTTGCTTGCATGATTGGGAAAAAAGCTTTAAGCGCAATTTTGGTTTTAAAACCAAACAACCAATTAATCTATTACAATTTCAGCAATTGCTAGATGAAAAGCTTGATAACCATCCCTGTACTCTAAGCAGTTTGGCAAAATGGGCAGCAAGCCATCCTGATAGTAAGATCATAACCGATGTTAAACTTGAAAATATCGCAGCGATTTCACTCATAGTCTCAGATTATCCTGCATTAAAAGACTATTTAATTCCTCAGTTTTATCAACCCGAAGAGTATAAGGTTTTAAGAAAAATGGGTTTTGAAAATTTAATTTGGATTTTATACCAGTTTGAAGGTAAAAAATCATCCATTAAAAACCATGCTAAAAATATGAATTTAATGGCAATAAGTATGCGATCATCTCAGGCCAAAAAAAAATGGGCGCAACAATTAATAAAACAGGGTCATGAGATTTTTGTCTATACCATTAATAAAAACAAAAAATTAATAAAGTTAACTCAAAAATATGGAGTGACAGGGATTTATACAGATTTTTTACCGCATAAAAATTCTAATAATAGAGATTGATAATTGTTAGAACAGTAACTGCTGTTATAAATCTCGCACTAACCTAAAACCAATATGAGTGTAACCATTAATAGCGTTGTATTGATTGCTGAGGTTTAATTGATTCGACTTTTTGCCATCAAACCAAGAGCTACCCAAAGCAACAGGTGTGCTGCAATTATTTTCATCGCATCCAACCCATTCACTTACATTGCCTTGAATGTCAAAAAGTCCAATTGTATTGATTTTAAATGAAGCCACAGGGGCGGTGAATTCAAAACTATCTGAACAATCGTATTTTTGGTTTCTAACCCGTGATTTTTTAGATTCAACTCCAGCTACATTCGCTGTTTTACAAGGACTAAAATTATTATTGTCTTCTTGAGCCAATTCAAGCCATTCATCTTTCGTCGGTAATCTGTATCTGTTTTCAGTTTGTTCGCTGAGCCATTTACTGTAGGCTAAAGCATCGCTATGACTGATGCATACTACTGGATGTCTTGATGTTTGATTAAACAAAGGTTTGTTCCAAGAATAATTGCTAAAAAATGTGTTAAACCCTCCAGCTTCATGCTTACATTTTGCACTGTCTCTGTCTGTAGATAGGATAAATTCAGTATAATCCTCGACTGTAATTTCATGGGTGGTTACAGCCAAATTATTTTTTACAAGAATCGTTTCAATTCCCATTTCATCCAATAGCTTATCACCTACTTGCGGTCCAGCTTTGAGTTTTAAAATCCCATCTAGTTTTTCAATTAAATCATGGTCCTCATCATATATTTTAACAATCTTTTTAATGTTCTTAATTTTATCAGCGGTAAATTCTTCTGCATTTTCATCTAATCCAGCAAGAGAATTTAAGATGGAGGTTTTTTGTTGAGTAAACTGGGAATTAATATTATCGGTTTTATTGTTAAATTGAATGACAGACTTTGAATGTTTTAATGCTGTGGGGAAATGATTTTTTTTAATGGCGTTACTAATTAATTGAAAATATTTTGTACCAATAAGTTCTAATCCTGAAATAGCCTCAATATTATTGGGACTTTGTTCCAATACTGCTAATAATTGATCGGTAGCATTATTGTTTTTAGGCCTTGATAATTGGAATTTTTCAATATTTTCATTGGCTTTAATAATTTGTTCTTGTAAGGCAATTTGTTGAATTTCTTCCTCTGTTAATACCACAGGACTTTCACCAATTGTAGAATTTTGGAAAGCGATTTTTTGTTTTATTTCATCAATTGATAGCTCTGAATCAATTGGCATTGAATCTGATACTAAAGTGTTGTCTCCTTCAATTTTTTTGGTTTGGTTATTTTTTGAGGGTGGTGTTATATCCTTAACTAAAGTATTGCTATTTGTATTGTCATTACTAGCGATTGAATCAATAGAATCATTTTCTTGAGTAAATTTTGACATACCAGCTATTATTAATACGATGACAAAAACAGCAGGGACAATCCATTTTAGGTGTTTGCCATAAGAGCTGTCCAAAATATAACCAATTGTATTGTTAGTTCTCTGGATAGAAGTGATTGGAATCTTATCCAAAGCATTTTTTAAAGCCAGCATTGAGTCATATCTATTACTGGGCTTTTTTGCCAGACAATTATCGATGAGTTTTTGCCAATGGCGCATTTTTGGAGGGAGTTTGGGAGGTTTGGCACTGACATGGTTGACTAAAATTGAAATACTTTCATCTGAATCAAAAGGGACTTGTCCCGTTAGTCGTTCATAGATGACTATTCCTAAACTGTAAATATCTGTATGGACATCAACTTTTAATGAGCGCGCTTGTTCAGGGCTCATGTATTGTGCAGAACCAACAATTTGATGCTCTTTAGTCATTCGGGTGCCATTTTTGGTAATGGCAATCCCAAAGTCAGCAATCCTTACATTACCAAACTCATCGAATAATAAATTTTCAGGTTTTATGTCTCTGTGTACAACACCTTGATTGTGTGCAAACAAGAGTCCATCACATATGGTTTTTAGTAATTGAATAAATTCCTGTTCATTTTCAATGATGTAATTTGAAAAATCACCATGGTTTAGATATGGCATGGTATAAAAAACTTCGCCTTTAGAAGTTTGCCCAATATTGTATATATCAATTATGTTGGGATGATCTAATCGAGCAATGGTTTTTGCTTCGTGTTTAAAACGCTGTACATCGAGGTCATTTTCAGAAATCTCGAGCCGCATAACTTTTACGGCTACTTTCCTCTTGAGTGATATTTGTTCAGCCAAATAAACTTTAGACATGCCACCTTCACCAATCTTGCTTAAAATATTTAAGCCAGATATTTTTATATCAAGATTGTTGATAGTCTTTAGCATTTCGGTGTGATATATACCCTTCCCAATTCGATATATAGTTTAATCTAAAATTTATATTTATCCAATGGCAAGCTCTGCTTAATATGTGATTTACTCTAGAATTCCGATGATTTTTATATTACTGCTTAAATTATTTCTTTGGAGATGACAAAAATTAATGATTAAATGTTAAAATTACTTTTATTTACAATTGAGTAACGTATGGATATTACAAATTTACGGGAAGATTATTGTCAGTCAGGATTAAATCGAAAAGATTTGATGGAGTCTCCTTTTGAGCAATTTAATAAATGGTTTGAACAAGCTCAATCAGCTGGGATTCAAGAGCCGAACGCCATGAGCATCTCAACAGTATCAGCTTTGGGTGTTCCATCTTCTCGAACAGTTTTATTGAAAATATATGACGATAAAGGCTTTGTTTTTTTTACTAATTATGAATCAGAGAAAGCCCAAGATATCGCACAAAACCCAAATGTAGCGTTATTGTTTCCATGGATTTCTTTGGAAAGACAAGTCCGAATCTCAGGGTATGTAGAAAAAATAACTAGCAAAGAATCATTGGCTTATTTTTCTTCAAGGCCTAAAGGCTCTCAAATTGGTGCCTGGATTTCCCCTCAATCTAAAATCATAGAATCAAGAGATTTTTTAAAGCAAAAGTTAACCGAAATGAAAGCCAAGTTTTCAGAAGGCAATATTCCTTTGCCCAAAGCATGGGGTGGTTATCGTGTTGTTCCTGTAAAATTTGAATTTTGGCAAGGCAGAACTTCTCGACTTCATGACCGTTTTGTCTACCTAAAACAAGCCGAAGACTGGACAGTTAACCGATTGGCTCCATAATCTGACATATAAATTTTAAAAATGAAATCTACCTATTTAAAATCACAAATTAAGCAAGTGGATAAACTTGCTGCGAAATACCTTAAAATCAGCAGTTATGATCTGATGAAAAAAGCAAGTCAGGCAATCTTCAACTATGTACATCAATTTTCTCATTTATTGGTTGTTGCTGGTGCAGGCAATAATGCAGGCGATGGTTATGTAATAGCTAAACTTGCAAAACAGCAAGGTAAAAGAGTTTTGGTTTGGAGCTTATTTGCTATTGATAAATTACCAAAAGATGCAAAACAAGCAGCTGACGATTATATGGATGCTGGCGGCAAGGTGGTTTCTCAAATTGAACACCATGATTTTGATTGTATTATCGATGCTATTTTTGGAACAGGCTTGTGTCGTGAAATTTCTGGTAATTATGCCAAGGCTATTAATTGGATCAATCAACAAAAATGTCAAAAAGTTTCCGTTGATATTCCCTCTGGATTAGATGCAGATACAGGAAATATTTTGGGATGTGCAGTCATTGCCAATATGACAATCACGGTTATTTGTTATAAACCTGGATTACTAACAAACAATGGTAAAGGCACTTGTGGCACTCTATTTTTAGAAGAGCTGAATATTCCAAGCGGTACTTTTAAATCAATTCAATCTGTAGCGTATGTTTTGCAAAGAAGTGATTTGAAATCAAACTATTTCTTTAGGCAGAATAATAGTCATAAAGGAACTTTTGGAACCGTAATCATTGCAGGAGGGCATGATGGTATGTTGGGAGCATTGTTATTGGCAGGAAAGTCAGCGTTGAGAAGCGGTTGTGGTCTTGTAGAAGTTGTCAGTAATAATGACCAGGCTGTAATGCTATCCATACACTGTCCTGAATTAATGACATCTAATTCTATTAAAGCCAGTCGCACCATGACAAAAGCCAACGTTATAGCTGTTGGACCTGGATTGGGTTTAAACACTGAGTCCAAATCAGTAGTCATGCATTGTATTAAACAAAATAAATTAATGGTATTAGATGCTGATGCTTTAACTCTTATTGCCAATAATTATCAATTTGATCATAATGTCATACTAACACCCCATCCCAAAGAAGCAGCCACGTTATTGGGTACTGATGTTAAAACCATTCAAAACAATCGTATTTTAGCGGCAAAACAGATCAGTAAAAAATACAAAGCAGTGACTATTTTAAAAGGCTCAGGTACGGTTGTGGCTGATTCGACTGGCAAAACATTTATATGCCCTTATGGATATTCGGGTATGTCAACTGCAGGAATGGGAGATGTATTAACAGGAGTAGTTGCCAGTATTGTTGCGCAAGGAGCGCCATTGTTACAAGCAGCATATGTAGCAGTTTTATGGCATGCATTGGCAGCAGAAAGCTGCCACAAAGGCATTGGATTAATAGCATCCGATGTCATTGAACAATTACCAAGCGAATTATTATGAAATACAATATTACTGAAATATCACAATTAGATAGATTTACTCAAGATTTCTCACAAAAGCTAAACGCAGGAGATGTGGTATATTTATGTGGAGATTTGGGGGCAGGTAAAACAACATTTACCCAGTTGTTATTAAAAAATTTAGGTTATATGAATAGAGTTAAAAGCCCAACTTATGCCATATATGAAACCTATGATTTAAAAAATTTTCAAGTCATACATATGGATTTATACCGAATAGGAGACCCTCAAGAATTATATTATCTGGCATTAGATGAAATTTTTAATGGGGATAAAGTTGTTATAATTGAGTGGCCAGAAAACGGTTCAGGAGTGATCCCTGGTGCCAGCTATAGGTTAACTTTTGATTTAGTGAATGCAAAAAACAGAGAGCTTATATTAGATATTACATGATAAAAGCAAGCTATCTCATTGTAATTAATGATTTATTCTTGTTTTTTGGTGAAATAATTATTAGAATTTAGATTATGAAAAAATATGTCGTCATCATTATTCTGTGTTGCGTGTCCCATGTTGTTGTGGCATCAACAAAAGTCAACGGGTTGAGAGTTTGGACAGGTCCAGATAACACCAAAGCTGTTATTGATTTATCCGGTCAAGTTGATTACAAATTATTTCAATTAAATAATCCACCAAGAGTTGTAATAGATTTAGATAAAACTCTCCTTGAAAAAGAGCTGGATCTGAAAGAAAATCCTGTTATTAAAAAAATTAGAAATGGAAAAAAAGGCAAAGATACATTGCGTTTGGTCTTTGATTTAAATAGTGAACATAAAGCCAAAAGTTTTTTGCTGAAGCCTGCTAAACAATATGGCCATAGATTAGTTATTCAGCTGGATACAAAAAAACAAGAAAAGAAAACCGTAAAACAAGTTCAAAATAAAAAAGACAGAGACATTATCATTGCAGTGGATGCAGGGCACGGTGGAGAAGATCCTGGAGCCAGTGGCTCTGCAGGAACCAGAGAAAAAGACATCACTTTACAAATTGCAAAAAGATTGGCCAAAGCCATAGATAAAGAACCAGGAATGAAAGCGGTGTTAATTCGTACGGGTGATTACTATCTGGCCTTAAAAAAACGTTATAAAAAAGCCAGAGAAAAACAAGCTGATTTATTTGTTTCAATTCATGCGGATGCCTTTACTGACCCAAAAGTTCATGGCATGAGTGTTTATATTCTGTCTAAAAGAGGCGCTACTTCAGAAGCGGCAAAATGGTTAGAACAATCTCAAAATAATTCAGATCTAGTAGGCGGTGTTGTATTAGAAGATAAAGACAATATGTTGGCTAAAGTATTATTAGATTTATCTCAAAATGCATCTCTTGAAGCCAGTTTAAAGTCAGCTGAAAAAGTATTAGCCTCGTTAAAAAAGATTGAAAAACCGCATAAGAAATATGTTGAAAGAGCCAACTTTGTTGTCTTGAGATCCCCTGATGTTCCATCTATGCTTATTGAAACAGCTTATATAAGTAATCCCAAAGAAGAAAAAAGATTAAAAACAAAAGAGTTTCAAGAGCAATTAGCTAATGCTATAAAAGACGGCATAAAAAAGTACTTTTATCAATCTCCTCCACCGAATACTTGGATTGCAAATCATGTAAAATCGACTAAACACACTGTGGCCAGTGGCGATACATTGGGTGAAATTGCAGAAATTTATAAAGTTTCAATGCGAGACTTAAAAAAGATAAACAACAAAACAAGTAACAATATCCTTGTGGGTGAAGTACTTCTACTGCCCAGTATTTCTCCTTAATTTACATCAACTGGTGCAGGCAGTGATCACATTGATCATGTTATTACACAATTGCCCTATGCTTTGACCGTTGCAATGATTACCCTGAGCATCTATTTGCTGATATAATCTTAATTCGTATAAAAAAATTCACCTGTGTAAATGACTAAAGATAAAAACTCTAAAGACAATAAATATGAATACAATCCACTTTATGATGAGCATTTGGTGGGCTTGAATGGCTGGTTAATTATTATTGGAATAGGCATCTTTTATACCTTCTTTAGTAACTTATATTATATTCAGACCAATGTCATCAGCAATGGCGGATGGTCAATTCTCATGCAACCATTTAATGAATTAAAAATTGATGCAATTGATTGGGTGCCTGTGATTGAGGTATTATTGTATTTTTTGACGACGATTTTATTGGTACAATTATTGCTGTTGTTTTTCTTCAAGAAGAAAAGTTTTCCCAAATGGTACATAGCGCTTAAATTATTGGCGATGATTATTGTGTTTTTGGAACTCTATTTGGTCTATTATGAGCTCCCATATAGCAAAGAATTAAGAGAGCGGGTGATTTATGGTACCGTGACTTATTTTATTGGTGCATTCATCTGGATACCTTATATGTTGGTATCCAGAAGAGTGAGGTTTACTTTTGTAAATTAATGCTCCTGAATAACTATTCAAAGCCATTGCTAAAAATTAAATCAGTAGAATCGGTGAAAACTGCGGTTAAAGTTTTTGCCCTATCCATATCAAGAAAACAAGGATTGCTGTCATCAACACAATTTCCAAAATTCACTTGCCAACCATTAAAAATGTTGTCACTATCAGGCATAGCGACAAGGGTTAATTCTGTGCCTAAGGCAAAATCATATTGGCAATTTGAATCACACGATATGGCTGATGTGCCAGTAACTTCACCTTGACCCTGAATGTTGATTGTTAATGTAATGTCAGGTCCACCTTGCTGGTATAAGATCGCCTCTTTAAAACTACCTGGATGTGTATCCAATTGGGTTAAGTCACCACCTGTTGATTGAAAAACAACACCGATTAATGGCGGTGAAACAGTTAAATCTTCAACCACTTGGGCATGATCACTTTCATCGGTTGTTTGAGTTCCATCGATTAATTTAGACACTAATTTTGGTGATTGATTGTCCATGTCAAAAAGTATAATATCGCTTCTGGCATCAGTGTCACCTGCAAAATCAATGTTGAAAGTGCTGCCACCATCTTCAAATCCATATGCCACATATCGTCCTGAATCAGAAACACTCACGGCATGAATGTTAGGATTGAATGAAGACAAAGGAAGTCCTGCTTCATTTTTAGAAACCAAAG
>JBGCFT010000061.1:0-6679 GCA_045107085.1 Marinicellaceae bacterium
AATGAAGCGGCCAATACTGCCAGTGGTGCCAAGACTAATGCCAGAATAGATAAATTTTTAAATCCAAGATCCAGAGACATTCCCAGTTTTTCAAGTGGCATAAATGGCATGACGAGCTTAAATGTAATTAAGGTTATCAACATGGTCATTAAACCAAAAGTTATGGTGGCTAATAACTTACCAATCAATAGATGCGAACGTTTTATTGGGTTCAATAAGAGGGACTCTAAAGAGTTGCGTTCTTTTTCGCCAGCCATGGTATCAATGGCCAGGTACATACTGCCCATAAATAAACCCAAAATTAAGGCATAGGGCAAGAATGCCATTATTTGTGCACCTTTTGATTGCGCTGTTGAAACATCATGGTCTTCAATAACAATAGGTCTTAAAATGACTGGGCTGATGCCGCGTAATTGCAATCTTGTCATACCAATGGTTTGAGAGTATTCATTAATTAAAGATTGGATTCTGTTTTGAGTGACGTTGGTTGCTCCTTTTGCAGTAGCATCATAGTAAAATTCTATTTTTGCTGGAATGCCTTGAGAGAAATTATCCGCAAAATTATCTGGAATAACCACTACGGCTTCTTCGTCTTTGCTTTCTATGGCTTTTTTTGGGTCGCCGTTAAAGGGTACTATTTTTACACCTTTTGTTTTGATGAAACTTATCAAGCTTTGAGCGTTTTCACTGCCAGATATGGCCATTTCTAATTGTGATTCTGCTTTGTCTTTTTGCATGTTGATCATAAAGTTTATCATCACAACAAATAAAATTGGCATAAATACAGCGCCCATGAAGATTGAAGACATCAATGATTTTTTATCGCGTACATTGTCTTTGATTTCTTTTTTTGTAACCGTTGTAATTTGCTTATTCATGACCTTCTCCATTTGTGACTATATGAACAAAGGCATCTTCTAAATTACTTTGGCCTGATTGTTCATGCAATTGTGCTTCAGTACCTGATGCACAAACAATGCCATCATGAACCACTAATATTTCATCACTGACTGCTGAGACTTCTTGCATCACATGAGATGAAAATAAGATACATTTACCCCTTTGTTTTTCTTTATTGAGGAAGTTTCTGACTCCTCTTGTACTCATCACATCTAAGCCATTTGTGGGCTCATCGAGAATAATATTCTGCGGGTCATGGACCAATGCTCTGGCAATGGCAACTTTGACTCTTTGGCCTTGAGAAAACCCCTCGGTTTTTCGGTCAATAAAATCTTCCATTCTTAGGTCTTTTACTAAAGAATCAGTTCTTGATTTAATGGCATCATCCGACATACCATGAAGCTTACCAAAATATTCAATATTTTCTCTGGCTGTGAGGCGAAGATATAAACCTCGGGTATCAGGTAAGACGCCCAAGAGTTTCCTGGCTTCTTCAGGTTGTTGTTTGGGGTCAATTCCATCGATTAAAACCTGTCCGGTATCTGGAGTAATCAAAGAATATATAATACGCAAACTGGTGGTTTTGCCAGCTCCATTTGCACCCAATAATGCGGTGACTTGATTGTTTGGAGCTGTAAATGTTACATCTTTTACAGCTTTAACATCACCAAAATTTTTACTTATAGCTTTTACTTCAATCATTGTTTTGGCCCCATCATGTTGATAAAAAACGGTGTATAGTTAAAATCATTCATACATTCAGTATCGAGTTCTTTTTCTGGATCTTTAAAAAATGCTGTAATAATATCTGGCATACAGCCCATTGGAAAGACATTATGCCCTTGTCCTTTGGCAATTAAATGTTGTGAGTTTGTTAAGGTTTGCATGGCAATTTCAGCAAATTCAGGCGGTGTAACTGGATCTAATTCGCCCGATAATAAGAGCACTGGTATATCAGATTTTACAGGATCTTTAAAACTGGCATCGGCTCTTATATGTGGCCAGTAATCACAGGTTTTCTTTGTTTTTTCTAAAAAATCGCTGCCAAACAATGTGGGCCCATTTTGGTCAGTGAACTCCGGATAAAAAGGCATGTCTTCAGCACACAATATAGATAATTCCACATTGGTCATATTTTGTTGCATCATGTTATTAATCATATTGGCTTGAGAAGCTATGGTTTCTAATTGTCCATTGTTGGCTTTATTTATCATCAGTGGTAATAAATTCATGCTGCTAGCAGAATAAGAAAACATACGAATTGCCATGGCAACAGAATCTTTGTTAAGTGTTAACTCTTCATATTCTCCTGTATTAAAATTTTGGAGTCGAATCACAGGTTCTTCTTGTTCAACTCTGGCTAGTAATTCCCACATTTGTTTTTCTACATCTCCAAAGGCTTCTTGACAGGCTGGTTGTTCTTGACATTGTTCAAATTGTTTTCTTAAAGCGTTAATCAAGTTTTGTTCGTGGCTGGCTGCCAAAGGCTCTTGTTGAGGAACAACACCATCGATTATTACTGAGCGTATGGCATCAGGAAATAATTTCATGTAGGTTAATGCTTTACGTGAACCATATGAAATACCAATTAAGTTCCATTTTTCAATTTTCATGGCTTGGCGCACTTCTTCTAAATCCTTAATTGATTCAGTTGTGGTATAAAAACGGGTGTCAGCATCTAAATTTTCAACACATTTTTCAAGCTCAGGATAGATTAATTCTGGATCACCTAATAATTTTTCTTGCAACGATTCATCAAACTCGCATTTGAGTGGATTTGATTTGCCTGTGCCACGTTGGTCAACTAATATGACATCTCTGTTTCTGAGTATTTTCCTAAAGGCTGAAGCAACACCGATATAGCTTTCAACTGCTGACTGGCCTGGCCCACCCGCTAACATAATAACTGGGTCATTTGATTTTTCAGTGGCTTTACTTCGAATTAAAGCGATGTTTAAATCAATCATTCGTGAAGTGTTTTCTCTGTTTTCAGCAACAGACAGAGTCGCACATTCGGCTTTGAGCTTGACACCGCCATTATCAGCTCCAATCCTACATTCTTTAAATTCGATTGCAGAAGATTGAAAACTGATAGACGCCAGACAAACCATTAGACTGGATTTTAAGAATTTCATATGACCCCTTTATGTTGATTTTTAATGGCATTATTATGCACGAAAAAAATAATTCATAAAGTGTCTTTAGTCATAATTAATGTTGATAACATTAATTATTAAAATGGGAGTTCAGTAACTCCCATTTTTATAAGGTATTTAATTTATTCAAAACTACTTGAAAAAATAATATCAGGATTAACAAAGTTCAGTCGGATTAAAGGTGTTTTGAAAAAGTTTTGGTCTTCAAGATTTTCCCAGTTTTGATTTCCTCCAATGTCATACCACGTAGTTCCCTCAGTGAATCTATTATCAGTAAAATACAATCCTAAGCTAGGTAATAGTATGTCATTTGGATCTGGATCTGCTGGAGTATCGATTACTGCGACATAATTTGCTGGGGGAAGAACGATCGGTCCACCAACGATGGGTAAGTTTTGTATAATTTCAAAGTCTTCTCCATTTGGCACATTGTAGGATTCAGTTGATATGACTTCCATGATAGGCCTGCCAGTTACTAAGTCTGCTATATAGATTTTTGCTGAAATATCCAATCCGTCTAAACTACAAGCACCTGTATTGGCGTCACAAGTTTTATTACTGAATACAAAAACAACACTTTCTAATGTAGATTCATTATTAATAGAAAACAGTTGGCCTATTTGCGTGCCATTTGGGTCAGTTAGTTCAGTTGCAATGGTAGCAATTTGATCGTCGCGCGCCATTTCTTTAGTGTCTGAGATTAATAAAAATATATCATTGATTGTATTATCACTGGGGTTTTCATCTTCTTCTCCATCCAGGGTGACTGAATAGTTAACTGTTATAACACCTAGGAGACTGATACCGATGCCAATGGCACCTGTGTCTACAAACGATGATGAATTAGGTTGTAATTCCATATCGATAAAGCTATCAAAATCTTGAATAATTTCACCATCAACGACATATTGACGATTGAGGAAAAACCCGGATATGGTGTTTGATCCATTGTTCTGAATAGTAAACCCTAAAGAGTCACTGATATAACCGATACTATTAGGAACAATGGTATATTCAGGAACCGTTGGATTTGAAATGGCTACATCATACCCAGCAACTGAATTTATGATAACAGTTTGGGTATCAGTGCCAACATGTCCTTCTGAATCGGTGGCTGTCCATGTAATTTCGTGGGTTCCATCGGCAAATGGTCCGCTGTCACTGGGTGAAGCCGTCAAACCCATTTCATCTGCATCAGTAACAGATGCCATACCCAAATCCACAGGTGTTGTGTCTCCAGTAGAAGCAGTAGTAATATCAGCAGGTGCAGTAACAACAGGAATTTGTGCTTCAAAAGCGCCAATGTCTCTGGCTCCATCTGCTGCAAACCCACGTTGATCGTTTCCTGATCCATCCATACTTGCATCTAACGCTTCACTACCAACAAGTAATGCATGTGTCATGGTTGCGCCGCCGTTATCTGCTAATGGACCGACTGTGCTGGTTGTTAATGTAGTTGAAGTGTCTGGGCATGGGTTTAAAACATCATCCGTTATATTATTGCTGCCTGTAATTGTTTGTGTAAGGCTGCAATCTTTTCCATTGTTTGAAAATAATGAATTAGTTAAATTCATAATTTGACTAGATAGATCTGTAGAAATTGCTCCGGTTGATCCTGAGGTTGAATTGTTATTAACAAATGAGACATTATTAATGATGTTGATAGTGGCATTGAGTGAATTGGTAATTGCTCCTCCAGTAAAAGAGGCTGTGTTATTAGAAAATGTAGTATTTTCTATCAATGATATGAATGCGCGATTCAAAATGGCTCCTCCTTGGTTAGTTGCTTTGTTATTGTTAAATGTACTATTGTTGATTTCTAAATTATTATTACTGTTATAAATAGCGCCACCACTTAATGCGGTGTTTTCAGAAAATATTATGTTAGATATTGATAAGTTATTCGAGTTAAAAATGGCACCGCCTAAGCCCCTTGCAGAGTTGGAAAAGCCATCAGCACAACCATTTTTTAAGTCAATATTTATGAGGGTTAGGTCTCCAACGTTACGCAGTAATCGAAACTCACTGGCTTCATTGTTTTCATTAACATCACAAGATAAAGATTCGTTTCGTTTTAGAGAAAGCCCTTGGCCATTTAAGATTATTTCAGATTCAATCGGAGGCAAACCTGTTAACCCGAAATTACTATCATTCTCGTATGCTTCATTAAGTATCACATCTGTCATTAATACGATGGTATCTGCTCCATCTCCTGCAGCACAATTGCTATAAGTCATGGCATCGTCATTGGCATTGATGATGGCCTCAGATAACGAACAAAGTAAATCACTGTCATCAATCTCGCCATCTGGTGACATCACCGTCATGGAAGCTGCTGAACACAGTGCAGTAATATTTAATAATAATGACAAAAGAACAATGTTATGTTTGTATGATTTCATGGTTTTACCTATTTAAATTAAATTGATATAACTAATAGCGAGATTTTAATTAAAAGCCCTCATTAATTTTCCTTTTATTATCATTTTTTAACACGTTTACCGACATAACACTTATAAATTTTTTAAGGTATTATTTCACTCAAAACTACTCGAAAAAATAATATCAGGTTTGACAAAGATCAGTCGGATTAAAGGCGTTTTGAAAAAGTTTTGATCTTCAAGGTTACCCCAGTTTTGATTTCCTCCAATGTCATACCACGTTGTTCCCTCTGTGAATCTATTATCAGTAAAATACAATCCTAAGCTAGGTAATAGTGTGTCATTTAGATCTGGATCTGCTGGAGTATCGATAACAGCGACATAATTTCCTGCGGGAAGAACGATCGATCCACCAACGATGGGTAAGTTTTGTATGATTTCAAAGTCTTCTCCATTTGGCACATTGTAGGATTCAGTTGATATGACTTCCATGATAGGTCTGCCAGTTACTAAGTCTGCTGAGTAAATTTTAGCTGAAATATCCAAACCATCTAAACTACAAGCTCCTGTATTGGCGTCACAAGTTTGATTACTGAATTTAAAAAGTACACTTTCGAGAGTTGATTCATTGTTTATAGAAAAGAGCTGACCTATTTGCGTACCATTTGGGTCAGTTAGCTCAGTAGCTATGGTCTCGATTTGATCGTCGCGCGCCATCTCTTTAGTGTCTGCGATTAATAAGAATATATCATTAATGGTATTGTCATTAGGATTTTCATCCTCTTCTCCATTCAGGGTGACAGAATAGTTAACTGTTATAAAACCCTGGAGACTGACACCGATGCCAATGGCACCTGTGTTTACAAACGATGATGAGTTAGGTTGTAATTCCATATCGATAAAGTTATCAAAATCTTGAATAATTTCACCATTAACGACATATTGTCGATTGAGGAAAAACCCAGATATGATGTTTGACCCATTGTTATGAATGGTAAATCCTAAAGATTCACTGACATAGCCAATACTATTAGGAACAAAGGTATATTCAGGAACCGTTGGATTTGAGATGGCAACATCATACTCAATAACTGAATTTATGGTAACAGTTTGGGTGTCAGTACCAACATGTCCTTCTGAATCGGTGGCTGTCCATGTAATTTCGTGGGTTCCATCGGCAAATGGTCCGCTGTCACTGGGTGAAGCCGTCAAACCCATTTCATCTGCATCAGTAACAGATGC
>JBGCFT010000062.1:0-63989 GCA_045107085.1 Marinicellaceae bacterium
TACTGACGAATCATGTGAAAAATGCCATGATGGTTTTGATGTGCTTCAACGCTTAAATGCTGACCCATTAGAAAGATGTCCAGAATGTGGAAATCTAGTCACAAAAGTCATTTCAGCACCCAATGTGGTTTCTGGAAAAGCTCACCTTACCACTGATAAAACCGCAGAGAAAAAAGGTTTCACCAAATACAAACGGGCTGGCAAAGGCGTGTACGAAAAAACCGCAGGAAAAGGACCAAAATATATTTCCGGTGATTGAATCGATTAACTAAAGTGAATTTGTAATGTTAACGTAATCTTGCACTGTTAATGTTTCAGGCCTGGCTTTTGGATCTATGTTAAGCTCAATCAATTGTTCTTCATTGATTGTTTTCTTTAAATTATTCTTTATGGTTTTACGCCGTTGCCCAAATGCTTGCTTAACCAAAGCTTCAAGTGATGATAAATTAACTTTTTCTGGATTTTCTCTTGTCGTCAGTCGAATGATTTGTGAATCAATCTTTGGTCGTGGATCAAAGGCTTCAGGTGGTACCACAAATAATTCCTCACATTCAAAAGCATACTGTAACATCACGCTGAGTCGGCCATAGGCTTTAATTCCAACAGGCGCACAAATTCTTTTGACGACTTCTTTTTGTAGCATAAAAACCATGTCTGATATTTTGCTTGATTGGTATAGAAAACTTATTAATAAGGGTGTTGATATATTGTAAGGAAGATTACCAATAATACGGGTGTGCTCATTCTTTAATTGTAACAATAGTGCATCAATGTGGTGGATTTTTACATGGGATTTATTTTGAAATTTTTGTTGAAGCTTAGGCACCAAATCATTGTCTATTTCAATTAAATTTAAATCATCAGAATATTCTACCAAATGCTCAGTTAATGCGGCATGTCCTGGACCTATCTCAAATATTTCTTGACCTTTTTGTGGATTGAACGCATTGATGATTCTTTCAATCACAGATTGATCTTGGAGAAAGTTTTGACCAAATTTTTTCTTGGCTCTTAGTTTTTCAGACATGAGTAATCAGCTCTCTGGTTAGATTAATGGCTTCAAGCAAGCTATCCGCAGAAGCCATATTCTGGCCTGCGATATCCAGTGCTGTTCCATGGTCTACGCTGGTTCGAATAAATGGCAAACCTAATGTAATATTAACTGATTTACCAAAACCTGCATATTTTAAAGGCGCTAAACCTTGGTCATGGTACATGGCCAACACCGCATCATAATTTTTTAATTTATCTGTGGTAAACAATGTATCTGCAGGAATAGAACCATATACTTTGTGCCCATTGTCTTGAAAGGTTTTGATGACAGGATTTATGGTGTCAATTTCTTCCATGCCAAGATAACCATCTTCTCCAGCATGGGGATTCAATCCACATACCGCAATTCTTGGGCTTGTCATGCCAAATTTAGATTGCATGTCTTTGATGACAATATCTAAGGTGGTGGACAATGATTCTTCTGTAATGTAATTGGCAACATCCTTCAGCGGTACATGAGTAGTAGCTAAGGCCACTCGCATGTGTTGATTCAATAGCATCATGACCACTTTTTTTGTTTCACTCAAAGCCGCTAAATATTCAGTATGACCAGAAAAATTTAAACCAGAGTCATTGATAATTCCTTTGTGCAATGGGCAGGTCACCATGGCTGCATATTTTCCTTGCATACATCCGTTGGCTGCATGATCTAGCAAATCTAATACATATTGTGCATTGGCAACATTAAGTTGGCCTAATTGTACTGATGAATTGACAGGGATATTGTGACAATTTAATTGGATTTTATTGTTCTCTGAACAATTGACAGAAATAGGCAAATTAAATTGCTCAATATGTTCTTGAAGTAAGTTCTCATCTCCAATAATAATACAATTTTGTAATTGGTTATTTTGGGCAAGTTGACACACAAGCTCAACACCAATACCTGCTGGTTCTCCTAATGTAATGGCAATATTTGTCATGATTATCTTCTTCTAAAATAAAAACACGGCTTCAGATGCCGTGTTTTTTAACAAGCTTGAATTTATAATGTTTTATAAACGTATTTCAACAAAGGCCTCTGCGCGAATGTCCCTGATCCATTTATCCACTTCTTCAGTCACTTTTCTTGACCGGATGGTTTGTTCTGCTTGTGCTCTTTTTAAATCTTCACTGATATCAGTTTCACGTTGTCCAATTTTTTGAATAAGGTGCCAGCCTGATTGGGTTTGAAAAGGACTAGAAATTTCTCCATCCTCTAATTCTATGAGTACGTCCGCAATATTTTTTCCGAAGTCATACAATTGAAACCATCCCAAATCTCCACCTAACGGAGCAGAACTGACATCATCTGATTTTTCTTCAGCCATTTTTGAAAACTCTTCACCTTCTTGAATTTGATTGGCAATTTCATTAATAACATCCATTCCTTGAGCTGGTGTCATCAGCTCTGTATTTTCAATCATGATATGCTTTGCGTTATATTGTGTGATCATTTTTGTAGTTTGTTTTCTCTTATCACTTAATCGAATGATATGGAAACCACTGCCACTTCTGATGGGATAAGTGTATTCTCCTATTGCCATAGATTTTATCTGATCTGAAAAAAGTGTTGGCAATTCATTTGCTACTCTCCAGCCCAAATCTCCACCATCCAATGCTTTTTGACCATCAGAGAATTTTGTTGCCAATATTGAAAAAGTTTCTCCTTTTTCAAGATCACTGTGTATTTTTGCAACTTTTTGCTCAGCAGCTTTGACTGTTTCAACATCAGCATTTGCATCTAATGATACCAAAATATGCCCCAGTCTTACTTCGCTTTCAGTTAAATTATTGTCCGCTAAAAACAACGAAATTTCATGATCGCTGACTGTCACATTTTGATTGGCCAGACCATTTCTGATTTTTTCTGTTTTTAATTCTTTGTGCATATCATTTCGAAAATCTGCAAAACTTAAACCGTCATTTTCAATGGCCATTTGCATTTGTTGTAGATTGAGGTTGTTTTTACCTGCAACTTGAGACAAGGCAGCATCTACATCGGCCTCAGAAACGCGCACACCAGCTTGGTCTGCTTTCTGTAGTTGTAATTCAATAATGATTAATCTTTCTAATACTTGTTTGTCTAACACTGACTTTGGAGGCAGTTGAGTTCCATTGGCATTAAATTGAGCCACTATATTTTCAACAGCTCTGTCTAACTCACTTCTGAGTATAACGCCTTCTTCAACAACTGCGACGACTTCGTCTAATAATTGTTCTTGAGCTTTGACAGATGTCACAAAAGCACTCTGTAAAAATAATAGCAATAATATCGATAATTTGTTCATGTTTTAAAATTCCTCTGAATATCCCAGAATTGATTGTTTTAATAAGCGTCTTGGATTTCTTCCTAATGACCCAAGTCCATCAAATTGTAGTTCAAAAAATACTCCATTGTTAACATCACCTTGTTCATTGATAACGTATCGTCTGGCAACCAATCGTGTTGCCCAACAACAATTTTTGTGTTCATAACCAGCAATGGCTTCAATTGTTTTACTTTCGTCTATTGAATAGTTCCATCTGGCAATAATTCGATTGTTAGTACCAATGGGTAGGACAACAGATGAATCCAACTGTTCAATTTTACCTCTTCTAAAGCGGTAGGCGAAGTTAAATAATGAATTATTCTTGCCTTTGTGTTGAAATTTCAGCAGTGCACGTTCTGATTTATCAATCTCTGTGTCCCAATGAACGCTCATGGTAGCACGCCAATTCCGGTAAAAATAATTCAACTCAGTAATAATAGGTGATGAATTCGCCGTTTCAATAGAGTCATCTAATTGGACTCTTCTGTCTTCAAAATAATTAATCTGTCCGACAGTGAAGTTCCATTTTTCTATTCCACTTTCATTAAAGTGCCTTTGGGTTAAGCCAATTGAAAGTTGATTAGCATCAGATTGCCTGTCTGCTCCTGAAAAAGCATTAGATTGATAAAGAAGACCTGAACCAAAAGTGAGTTCATGCGTATCAAATAATGGAATATTTTGTTGCTCTTCATAGGGTACATTCAAATAGAAAAGTCTTGGTTCCAGAGTGTTCAAGCTGCCATCTTCAAACTGTTTTTCAAAGCTTAATGAATAATCTAAAGTTAGGATTGGTAATGAACGACTCTCTTCTAATGCTTTTATTTCACTAAATTGAGTGTCAGAATAACTCCAATTAGTATACCGATAAGCTAGTTTTGGTGTAAATCTTGAATAGCTATTTTGAAAAGTTTTTTCAATATAAGGTATTGTATCCAACCGAGAAGCTGTTATCGAATCTTCTCTGTATAGGTTTGACCAACTCGTGTCTACACCATAATTTAAAGAACTGGTATAACTATTATTAAACCAAGAATAATTTATTGAGGGCAGAGATTGATAAGGTTGAGCATTCAATGTAATGCTTTCACTTAAAATTTGATAATCATTAATACTGGCTTTAAATAACCAATTATCGCTAAAACCATTAACATTGAGATAAGAGTAAAGGTAAGCTTGGGAAGTATCATTAATGGAATTTCCAAAATCTTCAAAATAGTTATCATCAGAGACATTAGTAATGTGCGAATTAACTGACCATTGACCATTTAACTTATGGTTATGTTTGAAGTCTAAAAATCTTCTATTGGCATCGTCTTTTCTATCTGAGGGCAAATAATCCGTTAATAATTCACCACGATAACTTTTTCCTAAATACCTGTATTCAATTCCTAGCATGGCTCCTCGTTTACTGAAATATCTGGGTGTCAATGTGGCATCCATATTTTCTTTAATATTTATGTAATAAGGAGCAGCAATTTCAAATCCATTATTTGAAGAGTTTCCAATATCAGGAATCAAAAAACCTGTTTCTCTCTGGTCATTAAGAGGAATTTTCGCATAAGGTAAATAAAGTATAGGGACGCCTTTGAAATTAAGAGACATTTTTCTGAATACACCCGTTTGTGTTTCTTGATTCAAATCAGCACTTTCAGCTTTTATATACCAATCCTGATTTTCAATTGGGCATGTTGAATATGTGAGTCCCGTGAGTTGCGTACTCGTATCATCTGCGATCATTTTCTCAGCAACACCATTGGCATTGCTATTTAATATTTGGTATTGAGCCTTGTTTATAATAGCAGTTTCTTGATCAAGATTCACTGAAGCAGATTTGGCATTAATGTTTTGCTTACCATCTGTGAAGAAAAGTGGTGTTTTAATTTCTATTGTTTGATTTTTATCGCTATAAAACAATTCTTGAGTTGAGATTTTTTTTTCATATAAGTTAATGCACACTTCTCCACCTATTTTTAACAAGCCTTGCTCAATTGGCAAATAGTATTCTGCATCGATGGTTGGAAAATCTGAACTTTGAGAGTTGTTAATACAATAATCAATTTTCTTATTTTGAGTGTGAGTGTTGGCCTCTGAATCAGATGAATTAACAAGAAAAAACACAGTTAGGAATATTTGACCACATAAAATTTTTGTTCTAAGCATTATAAACTTTTGTTAAATAATAGTTTTAGCATTTTACAACAGCAGTAACATATTTTAAAATGAGTAATGAATAATGTCTGATGTTATTTCGCATTTCTGACGATATTACTAATTTTTTAACAATCTCAATATTTTTATTGGGGTGAGTTTACGTTTTTTAATTTTAAGAGGAAATAATTATGGCTGGTAAATTTGTAATCACTAAAGGCAAAGATGCAAAAGACTACTTTGTATTAAAAGCAGGCAATGGCGAAGTAATACTTCAATCACAAGGATATAAATCTGCTTCGGGCTGTGAAAATGGTGTTGAGTCTGTTAGAACAAACTCTCAAGATGAATCTAAATTTGAATGTAGAGAGGCCAAAGATGGGCGTACTTATTTTGTGTTAAAAGCCAATAATGGCCAAGAAATAGGACGTTCACAATTATACAAAACGCAAAGTGGTTGTGATAACGGCCAAGCATCAGTTGCAAAAAATGCACCAGATGCTGTTTTGGTTGATGAAAGATAATCAGTTAATTAAACTGTAATGACTACAAGAGCGTATAATGTTTACGCTCTTTTTTTTGGACGTAATTAATAAATGAATTGGTATAACGACGATACTTTATGGGAAAATTTTTATGACTGTATGTTTGATCATGAAAGTTTTAAATTGGCTCAAATTCAATCTCAAGAATTAATGACCTTGATTGACAAACCCATTCAAACCATATTAGATATGGGCTGTGGTCCAGGACGCCACTGTTTGGCGCTATCAAAAATGGGATACAAAGTCACAGGAATAGACAGCAGTGCCTTTTTACTAGAAAAAGCCAAAAAAAAAGCCCATTCATTGGGACTGAAATGCCAATTTGAGTTACAAGACATGTTGAACTATCAAGCCAAAAATCCCCATGACTTAATTATAAATATGTTTAATTCTTTTGGTTATTTTGATAGCCAGAGCAAAAATCAAGCTTTTGTCAATAATTGCTATAACAATCTATCCAGTCAAGGAACACTTGTCATTGATACTGTCGGTAAAGAAACTCTAGCAAGACAAATAGAACCAGTGCATTTAACAGAATACCCAAATGGTGACATAAGAATTGAACGGCCTTTGTTAACAGATAATATGCAAATTTTTTCTAATGAATGGATTCTCATTAAAGGTAAAAGTGCGTTTCGTCGCAATTATCAACATTACGTTTACACACCCATTGAACTACGAGAAATGTGCTTAAAAGCTGGTTTCAATGAAATAGAAGTTTATGGCTCTTTAAGCGGCGATGCTTATGAATTGGACTCAGATCGGTTGGTTATTGTTGCTCAGAAATAATTTTTATCGCATCAATTAAAGTCGTATCAATAATTTCGTTTTTATTATTTTTATTGACTCTTTTCAGCGGTTTTATGTGACTATATGTTTTTTTATTACCGCTAAATTTGACCACTCTTTGCATAAAGAAATAAACCTGATCTGAATCATATCCATATTGCTTCAATGTATTTTTTGACCACTCATCAGCTTGTGATTCGTGTAATTTATGCATTTTCTTAATCTTAGACTTTGGAAAAAACACGCCTGGATTTTGATATTTTTCTAGCATTTTATGATAATGGTTTAATTCAAGATGGGCATTTTCATGAGCAAGAATAGATGCCCATTGGTGTTTGTTCTTTAAAAGTTTCATCATCGATGAAGAAAGGTATACATGACCATTTGCGAGCATAAAAGCATTAATTAAAGGAGTTTGAATAATTTTACATTGCTGGATATTTTTTAATCTCATCTCTTGCGCAATATCCATGCAATATTTTTCTAATACTGGAGCGTTGATGACATCATATTTATCTAATAATTGTTTTTCATGTAATTGAGCAGTTTCACTGATGATTTCTGCATGAGTTTTGGCTATTAAGGGCAAGCTAAAACCAAGCAAAATCAATATAAAAATAAAAGGCATCAGAATTTAACTATATCTGTTAATTGAGGTTGCCAAACCAATAAAAAAAGCACCATTATCTGAATGATAATAAACGGCATAACACCTTTATAAAGTTGGGCAGATTCAATATCACTGGCTCCTTTAAGATAAAAAAGAGCAAAACCAAAAGGTGGTGTCAAAAATGATGTTTGTAAATTTATTGCAAACATAATTCCTAGCCAGACAGGATCAAAACCTTGAGACAATAATATGGGACCAACTATTGGAATGATAACAAATGTAATTTCTATAAAATCTAAGATAAATCCAAGAAAGAACATCACTAACATGACAATCACTAATGCTGTCATTCTTCCCCCTGGAAGATCAACTAGGAATTGTCGAATAATTTCATCACCGTGAAATCCCTTGAAAACCAAAGAAAATAAAGCAGCTCCTATGAGAATCATAAAAATCATGGCTGTCACTTTTACAGTTTCTCGGCTAATTTCCATCAAGATGTCTTTGCTGAGCTGTCTTTTTAAATAAGCCAACAATAAAGCTCCTACTGCTCCAACTGAAGCCGCTTCGGTAGGAGAAGCTATGCCACTGATTATAGAACCTAACACAGCGATAATTAAGATAAAAGGAGGCAATAAAGAAGCCAATATTTTAAGCATTGGTGTGCTTAATGTGGTTTCCATTGCAGGGGCTTTCTCAGACTTGAATAGGATTATATAGAACCAATATAAGGCGTAACAACCCACTAAAATTAAACCCGGAACGATAGCACCAGCAAACAAATCACCAACGGATACTGTTTTTGGAGAGAAAATCCCTGCGTCTAATTGTGATTGTTGATAAGCATTCGAAAGCACATCTCCCAAGAGAACCAAAACAATAGAAGGCGGAATGATTTGACCTAAAGTTCCAGTCGCACAAATGGTTCCTGCACTCAAAGATTCATCGTATCCATTTTTTTTCATAACTGGCAAAGCCAATAAACTTAAGGTAACGACCGTGGCACCGACAATTCCTGTGCTGGCTGCTAACAAAGTACCTACAATTAACAAGGCAAAACCTAAGCCGCCTTTCGCTCCTCCCAATAAAGCTGCCATGTTTTCAAGTAAAGATTGGGCCAGTTTTGCTTTTTCTAAAACCAAACCCATAAAGACAAATACAGGAACAGCCATTAACGTCACATTTGTCATAATGCCATAAACTCTGTTTGGCATTGCCATTAAAAATGCGGCATCAAACCAACCAGCGAACCAACCTATTAAGGCAAACCACAGAGAGACACCGCCCAAGGTAATTGCCACAGGAAAGCCGATTAATAAAACTAAGGCGACAGTTACAAATAAGCCCAATGCCCACATTGCTTCCATTAGTTTTTCCTCAAAATTTTCAAACCTGCATAAATTATCATGCTAATTGGCATCACAATTAATAAGGTTTTTAAACCAAAAACAAAAGGCAATCCACCAGAATCGCCTGATCCCTCAAGCTTCATCCATGAAGATAATACATAATTATATGAGATAAAGCACATATAACCAAAAAACGGAATCAGTAATAGAATAGCACCCCAAAAATTGACTTGACTTTGTTTTTTGAGATTGAAATTTTGATAAAAAATATCAATTCTGACATGTTTGTCAAAATGAAAAGCATAAACTATGCCCAACATAAAACATGTTGCATGTAGATAAATCAATAAATCTTGAAGACCTGTAGAAACATAATTAAAAATAAAATTGAGAGAAACAGACAAAAAGCTTAAAGCAATTAAAGCAAGTATCAATAAGCCTAAAAAATTCCCAAATTTATTCATTCATTTATTGTTAGTGTAAATAATCTTATGGTAACAGATGTTTGCTATGAGTTAGAGGAAATTAGTATAAAATTAAGCAGAGTCAATCTTTAGGGTTTAAATCAAAATCTATAAAAAATAATTTTCTCACTCTTTATAATACAATATGTATTTATTGGTTATTAAAAATAAACCCTCAATATTATAAATTCTATCACTTTAAATCAACAATTATTTTTTTTATTTTATTTCTAAAAAACAAATTTTTAATTTCTAATTCTTCAACTTAAAATAATAAATTAAAATATTTTAATCTCAATTAAAAGTTTATACACAACCTATCTTATTGTTTTTAATATAATATATATAAATAAATAAATTCTTTCGGATTAATTTATTTAATCTTTTGGATAATTTAATATAATCTATGTTTTCAAATATGTGACTTGTTTCTCATAATATGCTATCTTGCCGTGGCACTATTCAAAGTGTAATAATAAAAATAATGACATTATTTGTCATACAAATAATAATTTCATAAAAAAAGAGAGAGGATTCACATGAGAAAAGCATTACTTGCTGCTGCAGTATTTTCTGCATTTATAGCACAAGCCAAAATTGTTGAGCCAATGTTAATTGACAATCAATTGGGCGTTGACAGCACATTGGACTATACGCTACTTAAAGATATGGGGCCGTGGGATGATAGAAATTATCAATTAACCAAAAGCGATATCGATATTTTACCTTTAAACGATCAATATTTAGCCAATGTTCCATTATTTTTTAAAATTCAATACAGAAAACAGCATCCTGAAACTGGCACCCATTACCCTAGATCATTGTACCAAAACTTTAATGGTAACTATGGTGGACTATTGGTTGATGGAATTTGGTACAAAGCTGAATTAGGGTTAGGTAATGTTAAAGATGAAACTTATGGAAGAATTCCTGAAAACTTAGTCGCCAGAGCAGCTGAGAATGAAATTGCTTTGGAAGCTGGCGTCTCAGGTGACGAATCATCCATTGAATGTAACCCAGTTAACAAAAATAATTGTGTTGCTGGAACAAATACTCAAAATGGCCAGACCATGTATTATTCTACGGATGCTGGTGTGAGCTGGACAAAGTCACAAACAAATCCTGGAAGTAGCTGTTGTGATCCAACTGTTGATTGGTCAGCTGACGGTTCTCGAGTTTATCAAGGCGACTTGAGACGCTCAGGTTCTTCTATTGGTGTACGCTGGTCGGTTTCAACAGATCAAGGACAAACTTGGGGGCCAATGCAAAATATTACAACATCAGGATCTGATAAAGAATACATGCATGTTGATCGTTCGCCTTCTTCCCCCTATATAGACAATATCTATATGACTTGGCACGATGGTAATGTTATGCAATTTGCCCGTTCAACTAATCTGGGAAATTCTTTTTCTAATCCACTTTCATTTACCAGTGAACCAGTAGGTATTGGAAGTGACATCACATCAGATAGTGCTGGTAATGTTTATTACGTCTATCCATCGACCAGTAATGGTGCAGGTGTCCGCTTACTCAAATCCACAAATGGTGGTGCATCATTTTCTTCAGGAACTCAAATAAAACCTTTAAATGGTAATTTTGATATAAAAATCCCTGCGATGGAAACTCGCCGTGCCTTTATTTATACTTCTGCAGATGTAGATAGAAACAACGACACAATTTATGTGGCCTGGACCGATGAAACTAATAGCAGTGCTGGCAGCAATACAGCCTCTCAAAACCAAGCGTGGATTCGTGTTGCTAAATCAACCAATGGAGGATCATCGTGGACAGATTGTGCCGCACCTCATGCGATTGATAATCAAGATCGATTCCATCCTTGGATTAAAGTTGGGGAAGACAGCACAGTACATATTGGTTACTATGATACGCGCCATTCAAACAATAGAACTGGCGTAGATTTTTATTACTCGACATCAACCAATGCTTGTGCATCTTGGACTGAAAACAGATTTAGTGCTCAAACATCATCAAACTTAACTGATGGTCAAGAATGGGGTGACTACAATGGCTTATCAGTCGTATTAGACAAAATCGCTATGACTTGGACAGATAATCGTTCAGGAAAAGCTACTTTTGTGGGCACACAAACCATTGCAAGCAATCCTGGTGGAAATCAATCACCTGTTGCTTCATTTACCTCTAACTGTAATAATTTAACTTGTAGCTTTAACGCCTCAGCTTCTTCTGATTCAGATGGATCTATTGCGGGTTATTCGTGGTCATTTGGTGATACTGGTGTCACAGCTAACAATACATTTGCAAGTTATGGTTCTTATTCTGTTACATTAACTGTTACAGATAATGAGGGTGCGACTGGTACTTCAACCCAAACTGTTGCATTAGCAGATCCCAATGCCTCAATACTGACCAATGGAGTTGCTAAGACAGGATTATCAGGTACACAAGGTAATGAACAAAACTTCACGATGCAAGTACCTGCTGGCGCAACCAATTTAAGCTTTAATATAAGCGGTGGCTCTGGCGATGCAGATTTATATGTGAGATATGGATCAGCACCTACGACCAATACTTATGATTGCAGACCTTATGTAGGAGGCAATACAGAAAGTTGTCCTATTGCTTCTGCGCAGGCAGGAACGTACCATGTCATGATACGCGCTTACTCGACTTACAGCGGTGTTAATTTAATTGGCAGTTATGATGCCAGCACTCCAAATGTGGCACCAAACGCATCATTTACCTCAAACTGCAACAATTTAGCGTGTAGCTTTAATGCTTCAAATAGCTCTGATAGTGATGGAAGTATTTCAAGTTACTCTTGGTCATTCGGTGGATCTGGTGTTACAGCATCCAACACATTTGCTAGCGCAGGAACCTATTCAGTTACTTTAACAGTAACAGATAATGATGGCGCATCAGATACAGCAACTCAATCGGTTACGGTCACAGCACCAGTTAACAATGCACCTAATGCTTCTTTTACATCAAATTGTTCAGATTTGACTTGTAGCTTTAATGCATCTGGTAGCTCTGATAGCGATGGCAGTGTGTCTAATTATTCATGGTCCTTTGGTGGGTCTGGTGTCACAGCTTCAAATACATTTGCAAGTGCAGGATCATACAATGTGACATTAACTGTAACTGACAATGACGGAGCTACTGATTCAGTAACAAATTCTGTTACGGTCACAAATCCTCCTCCACCGACAGGTAATGTATTAACAAATGGCGTTGCAAAAACAGGCTTAGCCGCAACTACAAATAATACGCTAGAATTTACTATGTCTGTACCAGCAGGCGCATCAAATTTAACATTTGAAATGTCAGGTGGTTCAGGTGATGCTGATTTGTATGTCAGATATGGTAGCGCTCCAACAACTTCTGCTTACGATTGTCGTCCTTATATAGGTGGCAATACAGAAAGTTGTCCTGTTTCAAATGTACAAGCTGGAACTTATTATGTGTCTGTCAGAGCCTATTCTACATTCAGTGGTGTTAGCTTAACGGGAAGCTTTACTACTGATAGCGGTGGTCAACAATCACTGTTCACAAATACAGCTAATGTAAATATTCCAGACAACAATCCAGTTGGTGCAACCAGTAATATTTCTGTTAGTAGATCAGGAAATTCAGGAAGTATTGAAATCTCATATAATATTATTCATACCTATAGAGGTGATTTAAAAATTGAAATCATTGCTCCAAATGGCGCCACCGCAGTTCTTAGAGAACCTTCTGGCGGCGGCACAAACAATATCAATGATTCTAATGTACTAAACGCTGGTACTACCCCTGCCAATGGCACATGGGGACTTAAAGTCACAGATAATGCTGGACAAGATACTGGTTATATCGACTCTTGGAGTATTGAGTTTCAATAAACAATTATCTAAGTAAGTGCATAAAAAAGCCCGAAATTCGGGCTTTTTTTGTGTTTAGCATTTTCATAAGTTGTGTATGGGCTTAATATGAACAGGTTTTAATGAGAAGATTAATATGCTTGAACTGAAAGATATCATAAAAGCCAGTAAAAATGTTTACCAACATTTACAACCCACACCTTTAAGACATTATTCTGCCTTATCCAATACGCTGGGTGCTCAAGTTTGGCTCAAACACGAAAACCATAACCCAACTTGTGCTTTTAAGATTCGTGGCGGTTTTAACTGTGTTGCCTCTTTAACAAAAAAACAAAAAAAAGTGGGTATTTATACAGCTTCGACAGGAAATCATGGACAATCAATTGCATTAGCGGCCAAAACGCATGGCATGAAAGCTACAATTTTTGTTCCTAATGGAGCCAATGAAGGCAAAGTCAAATCTATGCAATCAATGGGAGCTGAAGTTGAATATTTTGGCAAAGACTTTGATGATGCTCGCGCTGGCGCACTTAAGGCAAGTAATAAAATGGGTGGTTTGTTTGTAGGACCTACAGATGATGTTTTGATTGCAGGTGTTGGTAGCTACACACTGGAAATAATGCATGATTTGCCAGAAGTTGACTATATCATTGTACCAGTGGGTGCTGGAAGTGGTGTTTGTGCGACTTCAATTGTGGCTAAAGCTATGAACCCCAAAGTTCAAATTATTGGAGTGCAGTCCAAACAATCACCGACACAACAGCTCAGTTGGAAAAACAAAAGTATGATGTCCGCAGATAATACTACCATTGCAGAAGGCATGGCTACAGGTGTTGCCTTTCATAACACACAAGAAATTATGCAACGCTATTTAGATGACTTTATTTTGGTTGATGACACTGAAATAATAAAAGCGACAAAAACACTGATTGAAACTTCACATAATTTAATAGAAGAGGCATCTGCGGCAACTTATGCAGCCGCCTTGCAGATTAAGAGCCAGTTAAAAGGAAAGAATGTGGTCTTGATAATAAGTGGCGGCAATATTTCCATGAAAAAACTATCTAAATTGTTTTCTTAATAACATTTTTCAATCAATTGAAAATTAAACAGAATTGACCAAAAACACATAATATTTTATAATCATTGTAACCTATACTGAAAAAAACTATGTCTCATAAAACTTATCCGGTTTCAAAAAAAGTGGCAGAAAATGCCATCATTGATAAAGAAATGTATGACAAACTTTATAAACAATCTATTGATTCAAATGCAGATTTTTGGGCAGAACAAGCCAGTAGACTAGATTGGATAGAACCTTTTACTAAAATAAGCAACACACACTGGAGCGACTCAGATGTATCTATAAAATGGTTTGAAGATGGCGTCATTAATGTTGCTTATAATTGTATAGATAGGCATTTAAAAGACAAGGCTAATCAAACTGCTATTATATGGGAAGGTGATAATCCAGATCAATCTTTGTATATCAGCTATCAACATCTACATGATGAAGTCTGTCAATTTGCCAATACGTTAAAATCATTGGGTGTAAAAAAAGGTGATCGAGTCACATTGTATATGCCCATGATTCCTGAAGCAGCTTTTGCCATGTTAGCTTGTGCTCGAATTGGTGCCATACATTCCGTTGTTTTTGGTGGTTTTTCTGCCGAAGCTTTAGCTGGCCGAATAGACGATTGTGATTCTCAATTCATTGTTACTGCTGATGAAGGCATTCGTGGAGGTAAAAAAATCCCTCTTAAAGACACTGTAGATAAAGCCATTGAACTCTGCTCAGTTAATATCAAACACACCATCGTCATCAAGTATACTGATGCAGAAACTCAATGGAATGAACCTGTCGATATAGACTATTTAAAAATTAAGCAACAAATGGCAACTGTTTGTCATTGTGAGCCCATGAATGCGGAAGATCCGCTTTTTATTTTATATACTTCAGGCTCAACAGGTAAACCCAAAGGTGTATTACACACCACAGCTGGTTATATTTTATATGCCAGCTTCAGCCATGAACTGGTATTTGATTACGATGAAAATGAAGTTTATTGGTGTACCGCTGATGTTGGTTGGATTACTGGTCACTCATATGTTGTCTATGGCCCTTTAGCCAATGGGGCGACTACACTCATGTTTGAGGGTATCCCAAATTATCCAGATCCCTCTAGAATCTGGCAAGTATGTGATAAACACAGTGTTAATATTTGTTATACGGCACCCACAGCCATTCGTGCATTAATGCGTGAAGGCGATGACCCCGTAAAAAAAACCAGTAGAGAAACCCTTAGAATTCTTGGCACGGTCGGTGAACCGATCAACCCAGAAGCATGGGAATGGTATTACCACGTGGTAGGAAATCAACGTTGTCCCATAGTAGATACATGGTGGCAAACTGAAACTGGTGGAATCATGATAACTCCCTTAGCAGGAGTAACTGATTTAAAACCTGGTGCGGCAAGTATGCCTTTTTTTGGTGTGGAATTAGCGCTCTTAGATGCAGATGGCAATGAATTACAAGGCAATGATCAAAGCGGTTATTTGGTCATTAAAAGCTCATGGCCAGGACAAGCACGAAGTTTATATGGTAACCATAACAGATTCATAGAAACTTATTATTCACAACATTCGGGATATTATTTTACTGGTGATGGTGCAAGAAGAGATGAAGATGGTTACTACTGGATCACAGGGCGCGTTGATGACGTCATCAATGTTTCAGGACACCGTATGGGAACTGCTGAAGTAGAAAGCGCTTTAGTCGAACATGATTTGGTTACAGAAGCCGCTGTGGTAGGCATACCTCATCAAATTAAAGGGCAAGGAATATACGCCTTTGTGACATTAGTTTCTGGAAGTCAGGCTACCGAAGATTTAAGAATTGAGTTAGTTCAATTGGTTCGACAAATTATTGGAGCCATAGCCAAGCCTGATGCGATTCAATTTACCCAAGTCTTACCAAAAACCAGGTCTGGGAAAATCATGAGAAGAATTTTACGTAAAATTTCAATAGGTGACATAGATGACTTAGGTGATACATCTACTTTGGCAGAGCCTGCTGTAGTTGAGTCACTGATCGCAGGAAGAATTAAACTTTAAAAGTTAAATTATTGGCTTTATTGTCAATATAAATATTATCTAAGCCATCACAAATTTGTGCGCTTGACATTAATCATCAATGCCTGCGATAATCTAAAATTATTCGAATATATTGAGCCCATGTCTAAAAAGCACATTGTTATTGTTGAAGATGAACCCAGTATTTTGGCCAATTATCAAGCAGCATTACAACGACAAGGATATAGCACTCAAGGCTATGAAGATTTATTTCAAGCCAAAAAAGCCTTGAGTCATGCCTTGCCAGATTTGGTTATCATAGATGTTGGATTAGGCGATCAACCTGATGGCGGGTTTGAGCTTTGTCGCTTTTTAAGGTCAGAGTCTGAATCCTTACCCATTTTATTTCTAACAGCCAGAGACAATGAATTTGATATGGTTTCTGGCTTGCGCTTGGGTGCAGACGATTACCTCAGTAAAGACATATCATTGCCACATTTATTGGCAAGAGTCGCTGCGTTATTTAGGCGTCAAGATTTATCACAAAATAACACCAACGATAAGGTAATAGCCCAAGGAAATTTAAAAATTCTGACTGATAATTTACAAATTTATTGGCAAGATCAAGCAGTAGATTTGACTGTCACAGAATTCTGGATGATAGTATCCTTGGCAAGACACAAAGGTCACGTCAAAACACGTGACCAACTAATGAGCGATGCCAATGTTTATGTTGATGAGTCCACAATTACTTCACACATTAAACGCATTCGTAAAAAATTTATTCTTATCGATCCTGATTTTAATTGTATAGATACTGTGCATGGCATGGGATATCGTTGGAAATCATAAGTGCGACTAAAATATCAATTGTTATTATTGGGGCTGTTAAGTTTATTGTTTCCAATGACGGGTTGGCTGGCTTTAAAAAGTGTTGACAAAGAGTTTCGTCTCAACATAGAACAAGCATCAAAAAATACTTTATTTTCAATCAAAGCATCTGTTCAAGAGCTACTTCAAAGCAATTCAAAACTCACCTTTAATGGCTTAATACCTATTAGAGTAAATAGTATAGTATTTGATGGAGCCAAAACTGAATGGCAAGAATCAACAGCTTATACATATCAAAATCAAAGCAATAAATTATCTGTTAATGTTGCATATGATCAATCTGGGATTGGGCTTTTTATTGAATCCAATGATGCATCAAAAAACAACAATTCATTAGAACCCGATAAAAACGACCGAATAATTATTGCCTTAGCCAATGATCATGGTTTATACAAATATAGCATTGCCCGACAAGCTGAAGGCATGTTATTAAAACCTAATGTGACTTCTGACAAACCTGTATTTGATGGATATTGGCATGAAAAATCGCAAGGTTATGCTCTTGAAATAAGATTTGAAGGAAAAAATATTCACCACCTAGGTTTTGCTAGTATAAATAAATCTCCAACAAAAACAATCAGCACAGGCACTTTAGATACAGCTGAAACCATCAAGTTACTACCTATTGTATCTAAAGACCTATCCTTTCAAAAAGCCATTAACAACATTACTCCCATTAACAACCACTTTCTGATTAAAGACCCACTAAATCGGATTGTTTATGAGTCCAACAAACTGCCAAATGACCATGCTGTTTCTAATTGGCAATGGTTGATTACGCCCATATATCAGTGGTTATTCTCAATTGACAATAAGGACGTTAAAAATCGCTGGTTTTACCGACAAGATGGTATGGCTGGTTTGAAGCACTCAATACCAGTCAATGATATGACCTATGAACTGGTTAGTATGATGCCAGAAGGGCAGCAAAGCATGATTCAAACCTTACTAAAAGCTGCCATTTTAATGATTGCTGTGGTATTTTTGTTAATGATTGCTTATCTCAGTTACTCAACACTGTTGGCATGGCGCATCAAAAATTTAAATCAAGCACTACAATCTGTTTTGGATGACACTGGTCAACTTTCTATTCAAATGCCATCACATAAAGCTTCAGATGAAATTGGACAATTATCCAGAGGCATAGAAACCATGCTGATAGAAATGAGAGAATATACTCAATATCTTAAAGATCTGGGTTCTCGTTTATCTCATGAAATGAAAACTCCGTTGGCCATTGTTCAATCTTCACTTGATAATTTAGAGCTTGAATCAAATCCAGAATTTTTAAAGCGAGCTCAAATTGGGACAAATAGATTACGTTTTATTCTTAATCAACTCAGCGAACTGAGTCAATTAAAATATACACTTGAACAAACCCCAAAACAAAAACTCGATCTGACCGCTTTGATAACAGAATTGACAGAGTCTTATCAAAGTTTTATACCCAATATAAAAACCAATTTTCATCCCTCTTCTTTGCAAATTTATGGCGCACCAGATTTAATTGCTCAGTTGATAGATAAGCTTATTGATAACGCAAGAGACTTTGTCGATCAAGATGGACATATTGAAATATCTATTCAAAGTTCAAAAGATAAAATAGTATTGAAAGTGTTTAATACAGATTCGCAACTTCCTGAAAATGGAGTGAATATTTTTGATTCACTTGTTTCACTTCGAAAGAATAAATCCAGTCAAAAAAACCATTTAGGTTTAGGGTTGCACTTGGTACAACTCATCGCAAGATACCACAATGCGAAAGTTAAGGCCAAAAACTCCAAAAAACCCAAAGGAGTTATTTTTAGTATTGAATTTAATCAAATACCAACAGTATAAAGCTTCTAATTATAAAAAAAGAATATGCTAAGGAGTAGATGTCAGGTTGATATTCTCTGAAGTAAGAATAATTAATTCAGCGGTTTAAATCTAAGAGATTTACAATGACCAAAAGTGTTACATAATTCAATATAACTGGGTTGTTTTGCACATTTTCTATGTTTTTTGTTTATATGATAAAGTTTTTCTGAGCTTATTCACATATTTCAATGGAAAGTTATACTATATGTAAATTCAGCATCACACCCATGATAATTATAAAATGATTCTATTCACCAGTATTTTGGTAAAAACCTCCAATAGGTTGTGTATCATGACGCCGGTAATAATATTATTTTTAGTCTTATCTCTTTCTTCAAATGCAAAAATAATTGGTGCCCCGCCTTATAAAACTATTGATATTCCTGCTTCTGATATATCCAGCCATTTTGATATGGTAATTGCGCCAAACAATACGTTATTTGTCTCTTACATAGATGGGGTTAAAGTTTTTAATGGCAATCAATGGCAAAATATTGAAATTGCTGAAGGGGAACTCATCAGAAAACTTTTTCTTGATGAAAATAGAGTTTATGTTGGCGGCTATCAAAGAATTGGATTCATTGATAAAGATATTTACGGCATCTATAATTATACTAATATTAACACACAAAATAAATCTTTTGATAGTATTTGGGGCATTGTAAAATGTCAAAATAAAATATACTTTCGCAGCGTCAATAAAATTTTTGAGTATAATCCTGAAGATGAAAAAGTTAACTCTTGGAACTTTAATTCAAAGTTAGGAGCTTTATTATGTAACAACCAACAACCCACTGTTCAGGATCGCTCCATCGGATTTAAAAAATTGATTGAAAATCAATGGCAAACTAGCGAAATTCAAGTCCCAAACAATCCTTTTGTTCATAGTTTGACACGTATGAAAGATCAAACTTATTTCGTTTTATCAGGCACCGATCAATGGCAATTAATTGACAATAATTCAGTAATAAACTTGAACCTTGATAAACAATTACCCCATTTGGATAACTATGTTTCGATTGCAGCATTATCAGACAATCAATTGGTTTTAGGATCTAACAATGGATTACTTACATTTGTGAATACAAAAACACAGAAGGCTGAATCTTTTCAATTAACAAACGAATGGATTGCCAAAATAATCGTCACTAAAAATAGCGAAATTGTTGTGCTAACTGAATTTGAAGTGTTTTATCTCCAATGGCCGAGTCAGTTGAGAATTCAAGGTAAAGAATTTGGTTTAACTAGTGATATATTACATATGAGTCAATGGAATAAACAAACTTACGCTCTTTCAAGTGCTGGCGTTTATATTGAGGATAAGGAACAAGTTTTATACCAACATAAGTTGTTTAAAAGATTAGATTGGACCAATCAAGAAGCATGGTGGTTATTGCCTATAAATAACAATACAGCGTTATTAGCAGAGTCACATAAAATATTTAGCATTGATAATGCATTTAATGCTCAACCAATATCAGAAACCATATACCCAAGAGAATTGTATCACTCAAAATTCAATCCAAATTTAGTATATGTGGTGACTGAATTTGATTTACAGGTTTTTTATTTAACCAGTGACATGAGTTGGCAATCGCAAACCCTTTTCAATCAAAGACCTATTTCACTCATCCAATCTGCTGAAAATGAAATCCTCATTAGTACAACAAATCAAGGGATTGTAAAAATAAAGCACAATGAGTTTGGGTTAAAGACTGATACTATTGACATGAATAGAGAATGGGAAATACCAAAAGATACTGCCAATAACATTTATTTAACTCAATTTTTAGATGAACAAATTTATGCTTTTACCGATACCAAAATTTTTACAATAGAAAACGATGAATTTGTAAATAGCTCTTTGGTGAATTTAGAGAATATTCTGAATGGAGAACCTTTAAATGGATTAAAACAAAGCAAGAGTGGTAAAATATTTGCCAATACAAGTTCTCATTTTTTTTACCAAAAAAATAATACTTGGGAAAAAATATCACTTTCTCCTTATATCAAGGGCTCAATTAATGAATTCTTTTTTATTGATGATGATATTGTTATTTCAGCCTATGGCAGCATCGTTCACTATTTGGATAATACCCCTGTAAAAAGTCACAATGAAAAGTTTGAATTACGCTTTAACAAAATTGAATTTAGGCAAGAAAATGTAATTAACGTATTGGCTATAAAAAATCAAGAGCCGTTTAATTTTGATCAAGACTCTGGGATGCTATCATTTGATTATTCATTGACTGATATAAAAAACCACAAAGATATATTATATAGCTATAGGACTGTTGGTTTTAATGATAACTGGTCTGATTATAGTAATATCAACACTGTTAACCTAGGCAAACTCCCAGCTAGTACTTATTCTTTTGAAGTCAGGGCAAAAGATACAATAAACCAAAGTTATACCATCAAACCCTTTAATTTCACTGTTAATCCACCATGGTATTTAACAAAAATTGCTAAAACAGTATGGGTTTTAATAACTATTTTAAGCTTATTAATCTTGATATTTATTATTTTAAAATGGAGAGAACGCATTCATGACAGTCAAAAACTAGAGTTAAAAGAAATAATTAATAAAAAAACCAAAGAGCTAAAGGCGGCCAATAAAAAACTAAAAATCATGGCACATCATGATGGTTTAACTGGCCTATCAAATCGCCTTTACCTTGAGGAGTTCATTAAAACTATTACAGAATCTGAAGTATCGAATATCAATATTCTCATGATCGATATGGATCACTTTAAAAAATACAATGATGAAAACGGTCACATTGCAGGTGATGAAATACTCAAACAGCTAGCACAAATTCTCAAAAAAGAGATACAAGAAAATGATTACTCCATAACTGCTCGATATGGAGGTGAAGAGTTTGTTGTCATATTGATTAATAAGTCTCATGAATTTGCCCAACAAAAAGCAGAAAAAATTCGACAATCAATAGAGCAAAAAATGCAAAAAGTTACCGCTTCTATTGGCATTTTCCACACATCAGATCCAACAAAACTTACTTCAATTAATGACATATATCAATTAATTGATTCTGCAGACCGACTATTGTATCAAGCTAAAAATAAAGGCCGAAACCAAATTTGCTCTAACTGAAATATCACATTTAACTCAAGATTTATAACACCATTCATAGCAATTTAATATAATGTTTCATTCCATAAAAAACCCAACTTATGTTGTTGGGTTTTTAATACTAAACGAGCAATGCGTTTTACAATCTTTACATTTTTAAAATTGTTTAGAAAATTGTAATGCAACTGATCTACCCGGAGCGACAAAATTATACTTTGCTATGGCGCCAAATGTAGAGCCAGAAAGCGGTGCATCACCACCAAACTTAATTATAGTCTCATCAGTTAAATTTTGTCCCAGTAGAGCGACATCCCAACCACTGCTAGGATTTGACAAACCAATACGTAAATTTACATTGGCATAGGCATCTTGAATTAATGCTGGATCTAAACTAGCTGATGCATTGTAATCATCTGTGAAGAAAACATTGAGTGAAGTGTTAAGCTCCATGCCTCTGGATAGGCCATGGTTATGGTTTGCACTAAAAGTACCTTGCCAATCAGAAACCAACTGATTAGTTTGGCCTGAATAGTCACAAAATCCGTCTTCAGCTTGCGGACCATTTGGTGCTTGACCAAAATAACATTGACCATTAGTGTAGTCATCAAATTCAAAATCAGTAAATGCCAATGAACCTGCCAATGTTAAATTATTTGTTGCTTGCCATCTACCATCAAATTCTAAACCTTTGATATCTGCTTTTGCAGCATTACCAACATTAAATCCTAATTGCCCATCAAATATAGAAACTTGAAGATCTTCATATTGAGTTAAAAATGCAGCAAAATTAAATTCAGCTGCGCCATCTGCCAAGGACATTTTTCCTCCTAATTCAAAACTTGTAGCTTGCTCATCTTCAAACTCAAAGGCCTCTTCCATAGTGGCTGAAATACCTCTGTTATTGGCTCTAAAGTCAAATCCTCCTGACTTACTGCCTCTAACAGCACTTATATAAAACATTGAATCATCAGACACATCCCAATATAGTTTTATATCTGGAGTAAATTTCGTTTCTGATCGACTGCCTGTTACTGGATGAACACCCAATAAATCTGAAACTGGAAAGGCAACATTGAGTGCATTAGCAGCAGCTAACCCAAAAACGGCACCATAAAAATCTGCAACCACAGCCTGTTCAGCTGATAATGGATTTCCATCTGCAGAAGTGACTGAAACAGTTCTTGATCCATCTTTGCTTTCATGTGTCAGTCTTCCACCCAGTTGTAAAGTCATTGTGTCGTTAAAATGCCAATCTAGTTGGGCAAATGTAGAAAAAATATCTGTGTCAACAAACGCCTCTCTGGGTGCTGCTGTATTTGCAAATAAATTACCAAGACCTGGATTTGAACCGTTCAGCAAAGGCACTAAAACTGAACCTGCATCTACAATGAGTGAATCACGGTATTCATGATCACTTGTTTGATAAAAGCCACCCACAATATAATCAACTGTTCCACCACCATTCGAAGTTAATCTAATTTCTTGCGATAGCTGATCGTATTTTTCCGATAGCGGTAAGGTAAAGATGTTTGCCCCTGTAAAATCACAATCACAATTGTCATCAAATTCAAAGTTTGAAACGCCAGTAATGGATTGTAAAGTATGATTGTCAAGATCCCAATCAAGTGTAAAAACAGCCTCAAATTGATCATTATTACTGAAATCACCATTGGCATGCCTTTGGCCATCAATTGTGTTATTCAGTATTGAAGGATCTTGTCCAAAAACACCAGTTAAAATTTGAGAATAAGTGAAACCAGTAAATGGGCCTGCAGTAGCAGCTACTTCACCATCAATTTCAATATTTCTTCCAACAACATCAAAACTACTAGATTCTAATTTTAATGTTGCCATGAGAGAATCACTGACGTCAAATTCAAAAGTTGTGCGCAAAGTAGAATCTTCTTGTTGCGGCTCATCTCTGCCTAAAGTTAGATTCTCTACATAACCATCCAATTCATGATATCTGCCCGCAATTCGGTAACGAAATCGATCAGATGCTGGTCCAGATAAAACGATTGAGCCTTCTGTGTCTCCAAACGTAAAACCATGATTAAGAGTCACACTTCCTTCAAATTCATTAGTCGGTCGTGCTGTAGTCATATTCAAAGCACCAGCAACTGAATTTTTACCAAACAAAATTGATTGCGGGCCTCTTAGCACCTCCACACGTTGTAAATCAAAAAACGGCGCTCTTGCTTGTTGTGCACGCCCATGATGAATGCCATCGACATAAACTCCTACAGATTGTTCAAAACCTTGATTATTGCCTGATCCAATTCCTCGAATAAAGACATTGGTTCCGATTCCACTTTCTGCCATTGTAAAATTGGGCACTGAAAACTGTAAATCTGCCATTTTTTCAATGGCCTGTTCTTTTAATTGTTCACCATCAATCACAGCTACGGATAATGGGACATCCGCTAATGATTGTTCTCTTTGTTGGGCTGTCACAATAACTTCCTCTAGCATTGGTGAATCATTGTCATCTTGAGCGATTATCATAGTTGGTGATAAGACAACCGAAGCAATCGCTGATTTGATAAATACGTGAAGTTTTGATTTTTTAAATCGCATAATATTACCTTTTTAATTTTATTATTGTAGATAACATATTTGAATTGTAAAATAACATTCTAACACGTATAAAATTGTCACTAATACGGTCAAATTCAAGTCATATAAATTCCTTAATATGCCAATCTGGTTATAGGCAATATCAATATAAGTGTCCCCTATAAAATGCCATTGACCATATAATATCATAAATCAAAAAGATTTTTGTCACTAAATTCATTGATATATTTTGGCTTAGGGGTAACGAAATTAACTTAAATTTCAGTTCTTGGATATAAGAGAGGTTTGTTCATTTATCTTAATTTATAGTCAAATCAAAACCAGATTTAAACACAGTATCAAAGCGTTCTTGATAATAACCATCAAAGAGATTAGATACTAACACTTCATAGCTTGTTGGACTTAAATGAAAACAATCATAAACGACAGGGTCTGGGAATATTTCTCGCATGGCAATGACTGGGGAAGGAGATGAGATGTTGCCGGGCAAAGGAACATTATCGTAAAAATTCTGCATTAAACCAAAATGCGAAACATGAAAAACTCTTGGGTTGTTAGTTGCTATTTGTGCATAGATTGATTCAAATTCTACTGCTGCTGTATTTAACATGGAAGTAGTCGGAGAACCCAGTTGTTGTGTTAATAATAGATTACAATCAAACCCGCTTAAACCACTGACTGTATCAACAAAATTTGGATAATCATAAAAACTTAAAATTATTTCAATATCAGATTTTTGCGCCAGAATAAAGTCAACTATAGTTGTCAAGTCTGCTAAAATTTGTTGCTGAAGATTGAGTTCTTGTTGCACACTCATATTGGCTGACCAGTTGTTAAGAAAATCATTTCCACCAACAGTTAACTGTACAGTATCAATCTCCGGATTGACACTAAGTGCATCGGCAATTTTCTGTAATTCAACAGGAGTTGCCCACTCTGAAGCTTCTGAGCCACTGCGAGCTGTTGAATCACCTACAACATTAATATCTGCAAAACCATTGTTTGAAAAAACCGCTACATGTACACCATCATCATATTGTTGTTGTGCCCAAGAATCGCCAACAATCAGAACTTGTGATTGTAGTTGTTTAAAACAAGCCATTAGCATTAAAATGACAAAGAGTTTTTTCATGTTTTTCTCGATAGTAACCAATAAAAAGTGCCAACTGCTACAATATCACCTGATGCATCTTTAATAATTGTTTTTACTGTATAATCAAGATTGTCATCAATATTTGGGATTTCGCAGATACATTCTGCTGTCAAATCACCTTTGGCTTTTTTAATATATTCCATTTCCATTTTCGTTAAAATTCCACGAACTTGATTACTCATACCAGATAATACAGCCAATCCACTTGTCATTTCTCCTAAATTAATCAATGCCACAGCATGAATACTTTTTAGGTGATTTTTGTTGCGTCTTCTTTCTTTCAATAAGGACTGGCAATGTCCAGGTTCTACATGAGTCACCAAGGCTTTAATTGTACCAGTATAAGCGGCCAATTTTCCAACTCCTCTTGAAAATAATTTTTTACCAAAAGGTTTATCTTTTAGTTTATTCCAAGTTGTAAGTATTTTTTCGCCAGGTGATTCATTGCTGTTTTGTGACATAATGTTATAATCGATTTTAATTTTTTGCAAAGGTGTGTTTCATGTACAGCGATCATTATAAATATGTTTCAAAAATAATCAACAAGGGATTAGTAAAGGCAAAATTAGATGGTGTACTCATATATTCTGGTCATGTTCACAATTATTTTTTAGATGATATGCCCTATGCTTTCGCATGTAATCCTCATTTTAAATGGCTAGTGCCTATTACGGAAACTCCACATTGTATTATTCATTATAAATCTGATAAAAAACCTCTGCTTTATTTGTATCAACCTAAAGACTATTGGCATTCATTACCTGCAACAGTTGAAGGAGAATGGTCTGACTATTTTGAGATTATCCCGATCACTTGCAAAGAGGATGTACCAGACTTTGGACATCTAAAAAATCATGCATGGATTGGTCAAAATGACTCATATGAACATGAAAACTTGCAGCTTAATCCACAAAAATATATGGACTATATTCATTGGTTTCGTGCCTGTAAAACAAAATATGAAATTGACAACATTCAACGGGCAAATCAATTAGCACTCAAAGGCCATAAATCAGCAGAATCATGTTTTCGTAAAGGTTATTCTGAATTCGAAACACATATGGCCTATATGCTTGCTACAAAACATAATGAATATCAGTTGCCTTATGGCAATATCATTGCTCAAAATAAAAATGGTGCCGTATTACATTATCAACATACTCAAAGACAAAGATATAAATCTGGCCATCTAAAATCATTTTTAATTGACGCTGGTTGTCAAATTAATGGTTATGCCTCAGACATTACTCGAACTTATAGTTATGATGAAACCAATGAGTTTTCACGTTTAATTAATGCAGTAGATAAAATGCAAATCAAACTAGGAAAACAAGCAATTACTGGTACAAACTATGTAAAACTTCATGAAAAAGCACACCTAATGATAGGCGAGATTCTCAATGATTTTGACATCATTAATTGCAATGCAGAAACTGCCCATGAGTCAGGCTTAAGCAACGTATTTTTTCCACATGGTCTTGGTCATTATTTAGGCCTTCAAGTACATGATATTGGCGGCCACCAAAAAAACCCAAAAGGTGATATAAATTCGCCACCCAAAATACATCCTTTTTTACGCTTAACCAGAACTTTAGAAAAGAACAATGTACTGACCATAGAACCAGGTGTTTATTTTATAGATATGCTTTTAGAACAAGCCAAAACTAATAAACTGGGTAAATATATCAACTGGACACGCATTAATGATTTCAAACCATTTGGTGGTATAAGAATAGAAGACAATATTGTTGTCAAAAATAAAAACTCCATCAATTTAACACGTGACAATTAATTACAAAAAGCCGTCATAATCACTGATTTACACTAAAACACAATTTAGTCTCACCGTTATAATCTGATATTTATAGTAAATTAATAAAAATTTCAGTTATGACAACATTTTAATTAGAAAATTCATTACTAATTGTACATTGAAATATTTGACAATCTTTGATAGCTGTATAATAATGCCTGAGCAGGGTTAACATGAGTTGACAGTTAAATAAACAGCGGACTACCGTGATTTAACACTTTGATATCAATTACAATATCAAATAATGATACCAAATGTACCTACAATAAGGGATTAATACCCTTTTATAAGAAACAATATTAACTTAACGTAAAATCCCTTAGGAGGGTTAGATTTATGAAAACAATAAAGAGAGACAATGAATTTCTTCCAAAGAAATCCATTTTGTCGTTGTTGATTATTTCATTAATGTCTTTTAGTTCGGTCACTTATTCACAAGATGACGATCAAACTAATGAAGAAGAGACTGATGAAGATGTCGTAGAACTTGCGCCAATTGTGGCAACTGGTTCTCGTCTACTGAGAGAGACTTATGAAAGTATTTCACCAGTACAAGTAATCACAGCACAACAATCAAGAGCAGTAGGACAAATTAATGCTGATGATATTCTACAAAACTCAACAGCAGCTTCTGGTCAGCAGATTGATTTAACATTTTCTGGTTTTGTATTAGACAACGGTCCTGGTGCAACAACAGTAAGTTTTAGAAATCTTGGACCTGGTCGTACATTATTTTTGCTTAACGGCAGAAGAGTAGGTGCATCAGGTGTTGAAGGTGTTCCAAGTGCTGCTGATTTAAGTTTAGTACCTGGCGGATTAATAGAAAGATATGAGTTGCTTTTAGATGGCGCATCTTCTTTATACGGTTCTGATGCTGTTGCAGGTGTTGCAAATGCTATCCTAAGAAAAGATTTTAACGGTTTTGAAGTGGATTATAACTTAACAGTTCCAGAGCAATCTGGTGGCATTGAAAATACAGTTGCTGTTACATGGGGTCAAAACTATGACCGTGGTTTCATCGGCTTTGGTGCTCAAATCAACGAAAGTGAAGAAATTAAATTTGCCGATAGAGATTGGACTGGACGCTGTGCTGAGCACAGAGAAGAGGACATGAACGGCAATATTACTTCTCAAGATTTGTTTACACTTAGAAATAATCTAATGGATTTAGAATCTTGTACTTTCCCATTATTGGTTGGTAGATTCATTTTACCAGGCAACTTAGGTGGCAGTATTTACTTCACAGAAGGATCTTCTAGTGGTGGTTTTGGTAATTGGACGGATAGTTCAGTTGCTGGTATTCCTTGGGATTCAAATAGTGACGGCGTCGCTGACATCAATTTTGGTGATTATGGAACATTCCAAGGCGTAACTGGTGGCAGTTTACAAGCGGAAAGAAAAACCCAAAATCTTATGTCTTATGGTGAGTACACGTTTGAAGGTGAAAATAACATAACACCTTATTATGAAGCGTTATATAGCCGTAGAGATACATTTCAAGACAGCGGACAACCTCAGTTTTTCCCTTTCATTCCAGCTGACAACCCATACAACTTATGTAACCCTGATGCCATCGGTGGTATTGATTGTGGTCTAGCATTTGACCAAGCATTTGAAGATCCAGCATTTATCGCTGCTTATATAGCAGAAAATGGCTGTGATCCTAGTGCTTCTGGCGATTGCCCTCAAGCAGGCGGAGCACGTGGTGCACTAAGAACTAGAGCAGTAGTTGGCGTACGTGGCGACAGAGACACAACTTCAGCAACTGTAAAACAATACAGGGTTGTAGCCGGTCTTAAAGGTGATTTACCTGGAATGGACTGGGGTCAAATGAGTAATTGGAATTTTGATACTTATCTTTCTTACAATCGTTCAGAAGGTCTTGCAACCAGAGCTGGTATTAGAGAAGATCGTTATGATTATTCTGTAGAGACATCAAGAATTGATCCTGTTACAGGTGAAGTGGTTTGTGGTAACAATGATGGCTGTGTTCCAATAAATATGTTTGCACCTTCATTATATAATGCTGTTGTTGGTGATTTTGCAACGCAAGCAGAAAGAGACTACTTATTTGATTTAAGAACATTTAATACAAAAATTCAACAAACAATGTTTTCTGCATTCTTAAATGGTTACGTGTATGAACTTCCTGCAGGACCTTTAGCAGCTGGTATTGGTGTTGAAATTCGTGAAGATGAAATTGAATCTATTCCTGATGAAATAGCACGTGACGGCCTATTCTTTGGCTTTTTCTCTGATGCTGGTGCAGTTGGTAAGAAAACAACCAAAGAAGTTTTTGCTGAAGTCAATGTTCCATTATTAGCTGGATACAAAGGTGCAGAGCAATTAGATTTCAACATATCTGGTCGTTTAACCAAAGATGAGTTTTTCCCAAGTGCTGATACATTTTCTGCAAAATTGGGTTACCGCCCTATTCCTTCATTATTCTTAAAAGCAACATTAGGTACTTCTTACAGAGCACCTAACTTAAGAGAAAACTTCTTATTGGCTCAATCAGGGTTTAACAATGTAGGAGATCCTTGTGTTGTTCCTGACGCAGTATATGATGGTGTAATTGATCCAGATACAGGAGAAGTAATTACTCCAGTTGATAGCTATTCGGCTACATTAGATGATCAGTTTAGGGGTAATACAGTAATTACTAACTGTACATTACAAGGTGCTCCACCTGCTGCTATCAGAGATGATAACTTAAACGGTGGTTTCTCTTCATACCAAACTGAAATTACATCTGGTGGTTCTACAAATGTAACAGAAGAGCAATCAGATTCATTAACATATGGTTTTGCTTGGGATGTTCCTTTCGACAACGATTTCAACATGACTGTTGGAGCGACTTACTATGAGATTGAAGTAAATAACACTATTGTTGAATCAACAACTGGAAGTATTATTAACGGCTGTTACCGTGATGAAGATTTCAACAGTACTTTATGTCAACGTGTTGTTCGTGGTACAGATGGTTTAATTACAAATGTAGATGCTGGATTCGTTAACAGAGATAACTTGACTGTTAGAGGTATTGATATTAATCTTAATGTCGATACAACTGTCGATATCTTTGAAAAACCAGTAGATTTCGGTCTTGATGTTGTCTTAACACGCACTAAGGAAAATTCTGAATTATTCTTAGGTGAAGCCGGTCCTGAAGACGATGAGTTAGAAGACTTTACTGGTGATTTTGGTTTACCAAGATGGTCTGGAACTGTTAACTTAAGAGCTAGATACGATGATTTCCGCGTTAACTGGCAGACCCGTTATATTGGTGATGTTTCAGTAGACGTATTGGATTACTTTGGTAATATTGAAGGTGTTGATACAATTGATGTCAGAGACATTGATGGTGACGGTGATACTTCTGAAGTACTTACTATATTCTCGGATACTTGTGAAGCACCAAATCTTTGTAGAGATGTTGGTGATGCAGATGATTACTTTGTACATACCTTGTCAGTATTCTGGGAAAAAGATGACTGGACGGTTGGTTTCGGTATAAGAAACATCTTTAACGATGAGCCACCAGAAGTTGATCCATCAGAAGCATTTGTCATTGGTAATGCACCAATTGGTCAAGGTTATGACTTAAATGGTAGAAGATACTTCTTAAATGTTGGTAAAAGATTCTAAAGATCTGATACTAATTATTTAACAAAAAAACCCTTTGTTTTTCAAAGGGTTTTTTTTTGTGTATAATAGAGTCAAAAATTATAGGTGAAAATTATGAAAAACATTAAATATCTAATCTTATTATTTCTAATTAATATTTCAGTTTCAATGGCTGCAAAAGTAGCAGAACCATATCCTTTAGAATATTTTGCTAAAAGATTTAGCATCAACAACGTTGAAATATCTCCAGATGGAAAGCAACTGGCTTTACTGAGAATTTCAACTACAGAAGGAAATCCAGTACTAGAAATCTACCAAACAAAAGACTTGTCTATTAAACCATTTCGGATGGATGCAGATCCTATGGAAATTACAGGCTATGGCTGGATTAGTAATAAAGATATCATAGTGACTCTTAGACAAAAAGTAAGAGATAAAATAGATGGCTTTAATCAAGGCGCATATGAAACAAGACTTGCTAAGTTAAACTTAAGAACCAAGAAGATAAAACAATTTGATTCAGTTGGTGATCGAATAGTAAGCTCGCTTAGATCAAAACCGAATAAAGTAATATTAGGAAGAAGTGTAGATTTAAAAATAAGCTCTAAATCTTCCAACTCGTTCAGACCAACTAATTACTATGAGTTGAATTTAAAGACTGGTGCCAAAAAGCTCATGATTAAAGCCAAAATTTCACTATCAAATATTATATTTGACAGTGAAGGCAATCCTCGCATAGGTTTTGGTAGAGATTTATCTGAAAAAGAATCGGTCTATTATTATCGAGCAGTTGGAAGTAAAAAATGGAAAGAAATATATAGGCTACATGAAGATTCATTTGAGAGCTTCAATATTCAAGGCATAGACCATACAAAACCCGATACACTATTTGTTGTTGCCCATAACGGCGAGGATAAAACTTCTTTGTGGGAATTTGATGTTAAAAATAATAAATTTGGTGAAAAAATTTATGGGAGATCAGATGTTGATATCACTGGTGTAGTTGATCACAGTGATGTTTGGAATAAACCTGATCAAGTAGTAGGTTTGACTTATAGCACAGATAAAAGAAAACGAGAATTCTTTGATGCAGAAGAAGCAGGCTTATATAAACAACTTGAAACAATTATACCAAACGCACATAACCTAACTATCTCTAGCAGAGCTAAAGATAACAACAGCATGGTTGTAACTAATTCAGGTCCTCGTGATCCAGGAACTTATTATCTTGTTAAAGACAACAAATTAGCAGTCATTGGTTCAAGAAATCCAAGAATAAAACCAGAAAATCTTGCCGATGTTAAATACCTAAAATACAAAGCAAGAGATGGAAAAATAATCAGAGCCTTTGCTACCATACCTAATGGAGAAGGTCCATTTCCTACAATTGTAATGCCTCATGGCGGTCCATTTGTAAGCGAAGTTGTCAGCTATGACGAATGGGGACAAATGCTTGCTAATAATGGATATTTAGTATTACAACCACAATACAGAGGATCGAGAGGATTTGGTTTAGATTTTTACCAAGCAGCCTTTATTAATGGTGGAGAAGGCGGCGGAGCCATGCAAGACGATAAAGATGATGGCGTGAAATATTTAATTAAAAAAGGCCTCGCTGATCCTGATAGAGTTGCCATGTTTGGTTGGTCTTATGGTGGCTATGCTGCTTTAATTGCTGCCGCTAGAGAAGATCAATTGTATCAATGTGTCATTGCTGGAGCTGCAGTATCAGACAATAATTTACAAATCAATTATTATAAAACCCGATTAAGTGGTTCTGGAGAAGTAGAACAAATAAACATGTGGCAAGATAGTATTTCTCCAATAGAAGAAGTACAAAAAGTGAATGTCCCAATTTTATTAGTCCATGGAAGCATTGACCAAAGGGTTCCGCCGGAACATGCAGAAAGATACAGAGAAGAATTAAAAAAACACAATAAAAACTTTGAATACCTAGAACTTGATGGTGCTGATCATTTTTCTAACACTTTATTTTATAACCATAAAATTAAACTTTATGAAGCTATGACAGATTACTTAAAAAATAAATGTGGTCCAGAAGGACTGTAATATATATTTATAAAATTTATCTAACAAGCCTTAATGGTTCCAAATGAATCATTAAGGCTTTTTTAGTTCTTAAACATTCTAATTCCTTGCCATAAAATTGACATAATTAATCAGATATAAAAATAAGCTTGCACTAAATTAACATTATAAAGTGTTTTAATAGAACCATAAGTTAATAACAGGAAGCCAAAATGTCTGAAAAAATAACACAAACTAAAAACATACGTCAAAAGTTAGAAAATCTAAACACTAATAAACCTAAAAACATATCAAAAAAATTTAGTTATAAGCAAAAATATAAAGGTTTAGGTTTAAATTGGCGAGATGTTGTCATATTAATATTTGCTTTATTTTTCGTAGGTCTGTATCAAGTACAAGCGCATGCTCAAGAACATTTTGATTTGTCAGACATAGATACTTCTATGATGCTTTCCTATAATAAAAATGACAATAATTATGGAGCCCTAACTTTATTAAACTCTAAGTATTCAATAAATATAACTGGAATCATAGCAGAAGTTAACATAAAACAAATATTCAAAAACAATTCAAACAATTGGATAGAAGAAGGAATGTATGCATTCCCAGTAGCAGAAAATGCGGCAGTTGATCAAATGAAATTAAAGATTGGTCAAAGAATATTAGAAAGTGAAATACATGAAAAAGAAGCGGCGAAACAAATTTATGAATCTGCCAAAAATCAAGGACTAACAGCCAGTATTGTTAAACAGCACAGACCTAATTTATTTACCACAGAAGTGGCAAATATTATGCCAAACGAAATTGTTGAAGTAGAAATAAACTATCAACAAACAATTAGATATGATGCAGGGCATTTTGATTTTCGATTACCGCTAGCAATTAAAAATCGGTATATGCAAGACAGATATCTTTCTTATCTTGATAATAATAGTCTTGATGATAACGTTCTACCCAATTCAAATGCTATTGACAAAGGCCTCAGATCTATAAATATTAATATTGAAGCTGGTTTTGATATTTCAGAAATAACTAGTTTAAACCATAAAGTCATCATACAAGATAATCATGTTTTTCAAGAAGTTAGTTTAAAAGATAATGTTCTTTACGATAAAAATGATTTTGTTTTAAGGTGGCATCCTACAACTGGTAACAAGCCAGAAGCGGCAATGTTTAGTGAAGTTATTAAAGGTAACGAATATGTATTATTGATGTTGTTGCCACCAAAAACTAATGTTGATATAGAACAAAAGCGTGAAGTAGTTTTCATTATAGACACATCAGGTTCTATGCATGGCAATGCGATGAACTCGGCTAAAGATGCACTGTATTTTGGTTTAACACAACTTAAAACTACAGATAAATTTAATATTATTGAATTTAATACCCAAGCACAACCTTTATTCGAAAAATCAGTAATATCAGATTATGAAAATATTAATCAAGCAATAGATTTCATTGATAATTTAAAATCAGATGGTGGAACAAATATGGCTCCTGCTCTTGAACAAGCAATGCAGAATGTAGGAGAAAAAGATTTTTTAAAACAAATAATATTTATAACCGATGGTTCTGTAGGAAATGAAGCACAGTTATTCAAACAAATCGATGAACATATAAACAACGCTCGTTTATTTACAATAGCAATCGGTGAGGCACCTAATAATTACTTTATGAATAAAGCTGCATTAATTGGAAGAGGTACTTATACAAACATTTCAAAATTATCAGATGTTGATACCACCATGAATCAACTTTTTAAAAAAATATCATCCCCCGCATTGACAAATATTTTCGTGGATTGGAATACGCCTGTAGAACAAAACCCAAGAATTATTCCAGATCTGTATAGTGATCAGCCCGTAATAATTACAGCCAAGTTAAATAAGTTTAATGAAAACCCTATTTTAAGTGGCTTCATTAATAAAGATACATTTTCTAAATCTTTTAATCTATATAAAGACGGACGATCCAGTGGTATAGCAAAATTATGGGCTAGAAATCAAATTGAAGATCTAACAGATGATTATATGCTTATGAATGATTCGGAAGATTTGATCAAACAACAAATCATTGATATAGGATTACAATATAATTTAGTTAGCCAATTTACGAGCCTAGTGGCAGTTGATAAAAATCCAGAACTTAGTCGTTTAGTTGCTATTCAAGCAAAAGACATACACCAAATCAAAACATTACAGCAAGTAGCATACCCTCAAACAGCTTTAGGTTGGAAATGGCAACTGCTCATTGGAATAATGCTAATAATGGCTTATTTAGTAACAAAAACTAAATACAGATAATATGAAAAAAGTATTCAGTATCATATTTTTTAGCTTAGGAATCTTTTATTTATCAAAAACAGGATACATCTTAATAAAATCAGAGTTATCACAATATTTTATTCACCAAGCATGGCAAACCACATTACTAGATAAAGAGAATCATAAACCCTGGACATGGGCCGACACATTTCCTATCATGCAATTGCGTTTTCCAAGAATAAATCAATCAAGTTATATACTTGATGGAGCTAGCCTCAGGAACATGGCTTTTTCTGCAGCTAGGATGAGCAGTAGTGGTATGCCAGGACAGTCAAAAACAACTGTCGTTTCTGGACACAAAGACAGTCATTTTGAATATTTAAAAAATATTCGTATTGGTGATAAAATCATTGTCCAAGATAAAAATCAATCCCATCAATTTATCGTTAAAGCAACAAACATTATTGACAGCAAAAAAGAAAAAATATTGATTCGTAACATTAATGAATTAGTTTTAACAACGTGTTATCCTTTTTCTGATTTTCAATTTGGCGGCAGCCTAAGGTTTATCGTTTATGCGGTTCCAATTAATACTGAGAATAAAACACAGAATATAACTTATACTAACAACTAACTTTTGTGGCTTTCAATCGTTATTATAAAGTAGGTGATAAAAACTGAACAGAACTTAATCTCAATACAGTTGTCGCACTATGTATAATACAATTAAGAGGACTGGCAGTGGAACAAGAAAAATCTAATCAAAAAGAATCCATTTATTTCAAAATCATTGCCTTTTTATCTTTAACAGACACAAAAGTATTATCAAAAAGTGGTAACTACGATCGCATGTTAGCATATGCTATGGTGTTTAGACAGCTCGTTACATTTGTATTTACCTTCTTATTATTTACCTATGGTGTTTCATTATTTTTAGGCACTACAGCATCTGTTGTCTCAGGTTTTGTCTTTGCCCTTACTTTATTTTTTCTGGATCAAGCCATTATTGGATCTGATTGGGCTCTAAAAAATCCATTCAAAGGGGGTTTACCAATTCGCAAAATGTTTGGATTAATCCCGAGGATTCTCTACTCATTAATTATTGCAATTGGATTGGCTACTTTGGCAGAAATCAGTCTACAAGCCAATGCTATTGATGAACAGATACAAAAAGATGTAGTTAATAATAATAAAGAATATTTTAAACGAATGGCAGATTATGAAGGGGAATTGGATACAGCCGTCAATACAAGTAAACAAAACCTATTAGATATTCAAAATCAGATAATAGCGATTAATGAAGAACAAAAATCATTTTTAGCCGCTGATAAAGCTTATGATGTTGAAACAATCAAAAACAATATAGACTACGCTCAAGTAACACTTGATGAACTACAAACATCTCAAAAATTATTGATCAATGAACTTGGCCAACAAAATGAAAACTTATCAAAGGCTCGTCAAGACTATCAATTTTGGTTTAATGAGTCCCTGTTAGAAAGAACAGGAAAAGATGGAAGAGCACCAACCGAGGGACCAAAGTACAAAAGAGCCGTAAAAACATATGAAGAACTGAAACTATTAATCCCCATTATTGAAGCAGACATAGAAAGCAACCAACTCAAAATAGATAAAGTAGAGAGTGAAATTGTAGGGGCCACCGAAGAACTCAACAAGTTCCAACAAATAAACAACACATTAGAGAATAAAGAAAATAATTTTTTAGCCAATCAGAACCTTCTTGCCAACCTAGATCAATCGACCCAACTTGCTCAATCTGAATTAAATAATTTAATTGATGAAAAACAAATAAAATTAGACCAACATAGAACAACGCTTCAAAACGAAGGGTTATTTTTTGAGCGAAAAACTGGAGTACTTACAAGATACATTGCGCTTCAAAAAATTCATGCAGATCCTGAATTCGGTACTGTAGCTACGCTGTTTAGTTATATGTTAAAAATATTTTTTATTGCCATTGAACTTATGCCAGTGATAATTAAGTTATTCTTTAGTCCCTTTAGTTTTTATTCATTAAGAATGTACAGAAAAATGCAAATAGCATTAATAAAAGAAAGAAACATCCTAGAAACAGCAGAAATGAACTACCTAAAAGAAAAACATACAAGAGAACAAGAATTACAAAGCTTTATAGGAAAAGATAAGGCACTTGAGAAGACAATAATTATTTAATCCTTAATATCTGCTAATAAAAGTTAAAATTATCAAAGCAATAAAAATAAAGAGTTGCATTTTATCAAGTTAGTGTTAAAATCCTCAATCTTGATGATGCGGGGTGGAGCAGTTAGGCAGCTCGTCGGGCTCATAACCCGAAGGTCGTAGGTTCAAATCCTGCCCCCGCTACCAATTTAATACAGAAAACTAAATGACATGTTTTCTGCTTAAAAGGCTCCTTTCGGGGCCTTTTTTGATGGTGAAAATAAAAGTAAAAATTAATAAAATAAACAGATGAAACAAGATAAATTATCAGAACTATTAAATCCAATTGTTGAAGATTTAGGATACAGATTTTGGGGGCTAGAATATCAAGTCCGCAAAGCAGATGCTTTATTACGTGTTTATATTGATCATCAAAATGGTATCAGTGTTGATGATTGTGCAACCGTAAGTCATGAAATTTCAGGCATCTTAGATGTGGAAGAACCCATAACTATGGCCTATATACTTGAAGTCTCTTCACCTGGTATGGATAGAATACTTTTTAGCGCTCAACAATTTTCCGAATTTACTGGAGAAGGCGTTAAGATAAAATTAAACCAAATGGTAGATGGCAGAAGAAAAATCAAAGGAAAAATAAAATCTGTCAATGATGAAATCATCACTATAACCACAGATGAACTAGAAATAAACATCGAATTTGATAAAATTATGCGAGCCAGGCTGAATCCTGGATTTGATGGAGCTAAATAATGAGTAAAGAAATTCTATACGTTGCAGAAGCCTTATCTAACGAAAAAAATGTTAGTAAAGAAATAATATATGAAGCCATTGAAGTGGCTCTAGCTACCGCAACCAGAAAAAAACACCGTAAAGATATGGATGTTAAAGTTGTCATAGATACGCAAACTGGTAATTATCGCAGTTATAGACGCTGGGAAGTAGTTGATGCATTAGACCTAGAGTTTGATGATAAGCAAATTTCTTTAGAAGACGCACAAAAAGATGATCCAGAAGTTGAAATTGGAGACATACTTGAAGAAGAAATGGAATCCATCGAATTTGGAAGAATTGCAGTACAAACGGCAAAACAAGTTATCTTACAAAAAGTAAGAGAAGCAGAACGTATGCAAGTAGTTGATCGATATGATGATCGCGTTGGTGAAGTCTTAAACGGTATTGTAAAACGTGCAGATCGAGGGCATATATTTCTTGATTTAGGCAATAAAGTTGAAGCCATTATACCCAGAGACCATGGTATTCCGCGTGAAATGGTTAGACGGGGCGATCGTTTGCGCGGTATGCTAATAGAGGTGAACAAAGAAAACAGAGGTCCACTATTAACTTTGTCACGCGGCGCTCCTGATTTTCTTATAGAGTTATTTAAAGTAGAAGTTCCAGAAATTGATCAAGGATTAATTTCAATCAAAGCAGCAGCGCGAGATCCAGGTTTTCGTGCTAAAATAGCAGTATTTTCAGCCGATGCAAAACTTGATCCAATAGGTGCTTGTGTGGGTATGAGAGGATCACGTGTCATGTCTGTTTCAAACGAGTTAGGTGGAGAAAGAATCGATATCGTATTATGGGATGAAGATCCAGCTCATTTTGTCATTAATGCAATGGCACCAGCTGAAATTGAATCGATAATCGTTGATGAAGAAAGAAACTGTATTGATGTTGCAGTGGCAGACGATAAATTATCTCAAGCCATTGGAAGAGGCGGACAAAATGTAAGATTGGCCAGTGAACTAACAGGCTGGAAAATTAATGTCATGACTGCTCAAGAAGCCAATGAAAAAAATCAGTCCGAAGCGATGGAATTTGTAGAAAAATTTATGGACAAACTAGATATTGATGAAGACATGTCTGTGTTATTAGTTCAAGAAGGTTTTACTTCTATAGACGAGATTGCCTATGTAGAAGAATCAGAACTATTATCAGTCGAAGGATTTGATGAAGATATCGTTGCTGAATTACGACAACGAGCCAGAGATGCATTATTAACTCAATTAATATCAAATGAAGAAAAGTTAGAAGAATCAAAACCAGCAGATGATTTGTTAAAATTAACAGGTATGAATGATAAATTGGCGTATTTACTCGCATCAAAAGAAATAGTTACACGCGATGATCTAGCTGATTTAGCCACCGATGAATTAATGGAAATAACGGATATTACTGAAGCCAATGCTTCAGATTTAATTATGGAAGCCCGTAAACATTGGTTTGAAGAAGAGTAATCACAGAGACAAGAATTTAGAGGATCAGAATGTCTGAAGTAACAGTAAAACAATTAGCAGAAGTACTAGGAATTTCTCTTGATCAATTAATGGATCAACTAGAAAGTGCTGGCATTTCCATCAAAAGTGAAGATGACCCAATCAGCAATGATGATAAAAGAGTCTTATTGGCATATTTGCGTAATTCTCATGGAAAAGACAAGAAAGATCAATCACCTAGAAAAAAAGTCGTTTTAAAGAGAAAGTCAACAGGTACTTTAAAAGTTTCTAGTGGTAGTGGTGTGCGCTCTAAAACTAAGATGGTTAATATTGAAGTCAGAAAGAAAAGAACTTTCACAAAACCCGATAAAGCCGAAATTGATGAGATCGCTAAAGACAGGTTAGAAGCTCAAAAAGCCCTTGAAGAGAGAAAGAGTCAACTCGAGAAAGAAAAACAATCAAAAATAGAAAGTGAAAAATTAAAAGCCGAACAGGAACAGGCTCAAATTGAAGAACAAGAAAAATTAGCAGAAGAAAAAAGACTGCACGAATTAGCTGAGAAAGAAAGATTAGAAAAAGAAGACAAAGAAACAAAAGAATCTGAGAACTCTGAGAGCGAAAGTCAAGATGCAACTGAAGAGCCAGTTGAAGAAACTAAAACACCTGAAGAACTTGCGCAAATCGAAAAAGAAAAAGCTCAAAAAACAGCAGATGCAGCACGCGAAGAACAAGTTCAACGCCAAGTAATGGCCGCTGTTGAAAAACGCAAAAAGGAAAAAGAAAAGCGCAACGAAGGCTCAAGAAACAATGCGAGACCTGCCAATGCTAAACCAGATAACCGTTCAAAGAATAACAAATATGGAAGAAAACAGTTACATGTTAAAGGCGGAAGAGGCAATCACCAAATAAAGCCAACTTTCAAAAAAGCTGAAAAACATGGTTTTACCAAACCCGTTGCAGATCAAGTTAAAACAATTGATATAACAGATAGTATTACTGTTGCAGATTTAGCAAAATCTTTGGCAATCAAATCTGGCGATGTGATTAAGGAATTAATGACCATGGGAATGATGGTTACAATTAATCAAATATTAGATCAAGATACAGCCGTATTAGTCGTCGAAGAAATGGGCCACGTTGCTAATGTAGTTGAAAGCCAAACCATAGCAGAAGAGCTACATTCACAATCTGATTCAGAAACTGATGAAAATGCTGAAACTAGACCTCCTGTCGTTACAGTGATGGGGCATGTCGATCACGGCAAGACGTCCTTGTTAGACTATATCAGAAAAAGTAAAGTTACCGATAAAGAAGCTGGTGGCATAACACAACATATTGGTGCTTATCACGTTACCACCGACCATGGCATTATTTCGTTTATTGATACGCCAGGACATGCTGCATTTACATCAATGCGCCAAAGAGGAGCAAAAGCAACAGATATCGTTATTTTAGTTGTAGCTGCCAACGATGGTGTCATGCCTCAAACCATTGAAGCTGTTAAGCATGCAAAAGCTGCTGGTGTTCCAATCATTGTTGCCGTCAACAAAATGGATTTAAATGGCGCTACTATTGATAAAGCCAAACAAGACTTATCCAATCATGAAGTTATTCCTGAGGACTGGGGTGGCGAAACACAATTTATCCCTGTTTCTGCTTTAACTGGATTGGGTATTGAAGATTTGCTTGAAGCTGTTTCATTACAAGCTGAAGTCATGGAATTAAAAGCAGTGGTTGACAAACCTGCAAAAGGATTAGTGGTTGAATCCAGTCTAGATAAAGGCAGAGGCCCAGTTGCCACTGTTCTGGTTAAATCGGGTACTTTGAAAAAAGGCGACATGGTATTATCAGGCGAACAATTTGGTCGCGTCAGAAGAATGTTAGACGAATTAAACCAAGAAGTGACTGAAGCAGGACCTTCTATTCCTGTTGTTATACAAGGTTTGTCAGGTGTTCCGGTTGCTGGTGAAGAGTTTTTAGTCGTTAAAAATGAAAAACGCGCCAAATCTGCTGCAGCCGAAAGAAAAGCACATGAAAGAGATCTGAGACTTAAAGCACAGCAAGCTGCTAAACTAGAGACTTTGATTTCAAGTATGGGCAAGAAAGATAAACTTGTCGTGAATCTATTGATTAAGGCTGATGTTCAAGGAAGCGTAGAAGCACTAACAGAATCACTTACTACATTAGGCAATGACGATGTAGAAGTCAAAGCTATTTCTACAGGTGTTGGTGGTATTACAAATGCTGATGCTCAATTAGCTGTCTCAGCCAATGCTATTATTATTGGATTTAATGTTCGAGCAGATAAAGCCGCAAGAGAAGTGATTAAACAAAATGATTTAGATTTACATTACTTTAGTATTATTTACGAAGCAATAGACAATATTAAAGCGGCTATTACTGGATTCCTGGGGACTGAAACCAAAGAAGTAATCATAGGAAATGCAGAAGTAAAAGATGTATTCCGCTCATCGCAATTTGGTTCAATAGCTGGTTGTATTGTCCTTGAAGGAACGGTAAAACGCGATAATCCAATCAGAGTATTACGAGATAATGTGGTTATATTTGAAGGAGAACTTGAATCATTGCGTAGACATAAAGATGATGTTAAAGAGGTTAAGTCAGGTACTGAATGCGGTATAGGTGTCAAAGGGTATGATGAAATTAATCCAGGTGATGAAATCGAATGTTATGAACGAGTTGAAGTGAAGAAAACACTCGATTAATTATGGCTTTCCGCGAATTTACACGCTCTGATCGAATGTCTGCTCAAATACTAAAAGTTGTCGCAGTAGCTGTTCGTGAGGAATTTGAATACGATAAAGAATTAAAACATGTGGCAATATCAGATGTTGATGTCACCAGAGACTTATCTGTTGCCACGGTTTTCTTTAATACCTTATTTCCTGAATACCAAGAGGATGCATTAAAAATATTACAGACCAATGCACCTTTTCTTCGATCCATTGTTGCAAAAAAAATAAGAGCAAGGCGTGTTCCTGAGCTGAGATTTATTTATGACGCTTCTCTAGAACGCGGTTCAAGTTTAGAATCTTTAATTAGCAAAGCAAGGGATACAGATCCAGGATTTGAAGAAGAATAATTACTTCAAACTAGCATCTGCTTATTATGAGTCAACAAAAATCAAAATGGCAAGATGTGCATGGTTTGTTGTTACTTAACAAACCCAAAGGCATGACTTCAAATACAGCACTCCAAAAAGTCAGAAGAATTTTTAATGCTAAAAAAGCAGGTCACACTGGTGCGCTTGATCCTATGGCAACAGGTTTATTGCCTTGTTGTTTTGGTGATTCTACAAAAGTTGCAGGGTTGATGCTAAATGCTGATAAGGTTTATATAGCTGAATGTCAAATCGGCTCTGAAACAGATACCGCGGATGCGACAGGAAGTGTCACCAAAAAGTCAGCTAAAACTCAAATATCAACAGATGAAATTCACCAAGCTACAAAAAATTTAACTGGTGAAATTCAACAAATACCTCCCATGTATTCTGCTATTCACCATAATGGACAAAGGCTTTATAAATTGGCAAGAGCTGGTATCAAGGTAGAAAGAGAAGCGCGTCAGGTCACCATTCATTCTTTTAAAGTATTAGAAATTAATAACGACTCAAAATATCAAAGTATTAAATTTGAAATTAAAGTTTCTAAAGGTACTTATATCAGAACACTGATCGAAGACTTTGCAAAAAAATGTAATACATTGGCACACATGACCAGCTTACACAGAACTAAAATTGGAATTTTAACTGGGCAAATGAATAGCCTAGAACAGCTGAGTGATGCAGATAATTTGAATCAATATTTGTTGCCCATGGATGCAGCGTTGATTGAATATAAAACCTTAACCCTGGATAAAAAACAAGTTCAAACCCTTATACATGGATTGCGTTTTGAAACAAATATTAAGCAAGGTATTTATAGATTATATGATCAAGAAAATACTTTTCTAGGATTGGGTGAAGCCCAAAATAACGGCCAATTCAAAGTGAAGAATTTATTTCTAAAGTCATATTTCTCTTCTTAGTCTTAGAGAATTTTTAGTACTGGGCCTAAAATTCATTGAATCTACTATATTTTATCTAAACGACTTATGATTGTATTTGCTGTGTTTTCCCAAGTCCAATTTGAAGCCATATCCTCTGCAGCAATTGCGCCTTTATTTTTCGCTTGTACTTGATTATTATAGACCTCTAACAACAATTCAGAAAAATGCTGAGGATCAGGGTCAGCCCAATTAAAACCATCATAATATGGACATTTAGCAATGGCGGGAATTGTCCCATTGATATTTAGTAAATAACTGTTCTTATCTGTGGCAAACTCTTGATGTGCACCCCAATTTGTCGCAATGGTTGGCAAGCCACAAGCCATTGCCTCCATTAATGGCATATCCCAGCCTTCTCCCCGACCTGCTGTGATATAACAATCAATTGAACGATAAAGTAAGGGTAATTGATAAAAGTCAAAAACACGATTGATAATAAAGTAGATTCGACCGCCCGTATCTTTTAAATTAAGTTTCTTAATTTCATTTTGTAAGCTAATACTTGGATCTCGGTTATTGAGTTTTGCCACCATGCAAACATCATCACTGGCTTTAAATGTTTTATTGAATTGTTTTAATTGCATGTTTGGATTTTTTCTTTCCCCCCATTCAATATTTGTAAAAAACACATAATCATTATTTTGATTTTTTATGGATTGGATCTGCGGGTTAAAATAATCTGTATCTACACCCAGAGGCACTTTATAGATAGGTCTCTTTAAACCACAAGATTGCATGGTTTGAATATTAAATTCGCTGGGAACCCAAATTTCATCCATTTTATTGGCTTGATTAATCCATTCTTCTGGAAAGCCATCAACTTCCAGCATGCTAAATCCAATTTTATATTTGCCCTGATTTCTTTCAAAAACATCTCCTTGCCCATAAACAACCGAGACTTTAGGTTTTTTTGGAAAAGGTCTTTTACAAATAACATTAAGTCTGTTGTGTTGCATGTCTTCTTTTTCAGGAACAGGGAATGGTGTATTAGGACCATAAACATACTTGTACTGTAACCGAACTTTTTTATCGTCAAGAGCTTTTAACATGGCTTGAGCACTCATGGCATAACCAGTTGGAAAGTTTAATATTGATTGCCAAGATAATTCTCTGGTATATTCTTGCTCTAATATTTTTTTCCATTTTTTACTAAATATTGACCTTGATTGGCTGAATAATTTATTTCGAAAACTCGCATTATTTTGAGTTGAACCATGTTGATTATGGGTTAGTGTCACAGAACCACAACAAACCGTTCGATAACCCGATTGTGCAGCCCGTAGGCAAAAATCAGTGTCTTCAAAATAGGAATGGAATTCTGTCGAAAGTCCTTTCAATAAATCAAATACATTGCGCTTAATATAAGCGACTGCAAATATAACACCTTGAACAATTCTGTCTTTATTGAATTGATTGATATCCGCTTCTACTCTGCCTGAGTCCATCTGCTGACCCCACATTGTTTCTGGCATGATAAGTGTGCCAGCATGGGTTAACTGTCTTTTCTCATCGAGTAATCTGCATCCCACAATTCCATTTTTATCATGAGAATAAGCTGTTTTTTCTAATTGTGTGAGCCAATTATCTTGTTCAAACAGCATATCACTGTTAATTAAAACAATATCTGAATCAGGGTGCGTGTGTTGAATGGCCGCATTATTTCCTTTTACAAAACCAAGATTTTCATCTAAGTGAATGGCTGTTATCCATTCTATTTTTTCTAATTCTGAATAGGTTTCATCAGAGGAACCATTATTTAATACTATGATTTCAGTTGCATCCAATTGAGTTGCTTTTAAGCTTTCTAAACATGCCGATGTCATTGCCCAATTGTTCCAGGCAAGAATAATGATTGATTTTCTTCTTTGACTCATTTCTTGTCTTCTCTTTGAGCCGCCCACAAATCATTTAGGATGACTTTGACTTGTGTTGGTTCATAATGGCTTTTAGGAAACTTGCCAGATTTTACATCAGCTAAAGTTGGGTGAATTTTAGTTTTACGGTGGGTATAAAACTCACAATTTTCTATCAAATTCTTAAAATGATCGCCATTCATATATTGACCATCATGTCTCTTTCCAAATAAATTCATAATTTTTCGATAAAAGTTCATCACCCCATAACCAACTTGCCATGTTTTAGAGGAAAACAAAGTCTCTAAGTCTCGATTTAAATAGGATAAATGGGTTTGAAGTTCTTTATTTCGATCTGTATTATTAATTTTTTCTTGGTTTAATTGCTTCTCTAATTGCTCAATCTGGAATAATAAATAGTCAGAATCTGAGTGTTTGTCTATGCCCATATTTTATTACTCATCGATTTTTTTACATGTTGATCATACAATTTTAATATTTCTAATGTCTCGCCTTGTGCCTGAGTGACCCCGTTTTCAATCCAAACGACTCTATCACACAACTCTTTTATAGTAGAGATACTATGTGAGACCAATACAACCGTTTGATTTGATTTAATTCGTTCTTTAATGGCTGCTTCAGATTTCTTTTTAAAGGCCATATCACCAACTGAGAGAGATTCATCAATCAATAGAATTTTGGGCTTAATTTCTAAAGCCAAAGCAAACCCTAATCTTTGTACCATACCTGAAGACCATGTCCCAATAGGTTCATAAATCATTTTACCTAATTCAGAATACTCGAGTATAGAAGGTATTTTCGATTCAATGAATTTTTTTTCTAACCCTTGTAACATGCCGCTTAATATGGCGTTATCAATACCATTTAAATTAGGCACAAAACCCAATTGTAATGTCAGTAATGCACAACTGTCAGTTTGTCTTACAATCGTGCCTTTATCTGCGATATATGTTCCAGCAATAACTCTGAGCAATGTACTTTTACCGGCTCCGTTTCTACCAATAAGTCCTAATGTTTCACCTTCTAATAAGTTAAAGCTGGCATTTTTAACGGCAAATATTGGCGGTTTACCTTTCCTTTTGAAAGATAACTCTACATTTTCAAATTTAACTAATTCCATAATAACTCTAATTTTTTATGATTCAGATAGTTTTGCATAATGATTTTGAAACCTTTTAAACAAGAATAATCCAATAAATATAAAAACAATTGCCATAACAAAAACATACAACATATCTGCTTGATTGGGTGGTTGGGAATTGATCAATATTTCACGAGAATTCTCGATGATTCTCAACATAGGGTTCAGTGATAAATAACTGTGAATTGGTTCAGGAATCATATCAATAGGAAAAAAAATACCTGTTACAAAAAACAAACCCAACAAAAGATTATCAACAATAACGTTAATATCAGGAATAAATGGCACAATTGCTGCCAAGCATAAAACCACACCATTGATAAGCAGAAAAAGGATCAGTATAACCTCTATCATATACAAATAATTTAAGTTTGGTGTAAAACCTGTCGCCCATAAAAACACAATTAACAGACTAAAAACTATGATAAATTTAACTGTATTGGCTGCCACTTTGATAACTGGAAAAATCCAAGCATCAATGCGAACTTGCCGAAGTAAATTAATCTGATAAATGATCACTGGTGATGACTGAGAAATAGATGATTTAAACCATTGCCACAGTATCAAGCCAATCAATAAGAACTGAACAAAGTTTTCTGTTGAATTTTGTCTGATATGAATAAACACAGCGTAGAAAATTGCCAAAAACATTAAAGGTTCCAGTATCCACCAAATGAATCCAAGATAGGTTCTTTGACGTTCATTCTTTAATTCTGTTTGAGTCTTGAATATTATAATTGCAAGATATTGTTTAAATGTCATGTTTGTCTCTTTTGGTCGGAGGGTGAAATTTATCAACTAAATAAAGTGGCCTTTGTTTGTTTTCCTCAAACAACCTCCCTAAATATTCTCCAATTATTCCCAGTGCCATGAGTTGTATGCCTCCTAAAAATAAAATCACCACCATTAAAGATGGATAACCTGGTAAATCATTACCAAAAATCAATGTTTTCGCGATAACTATTAATCCATATATAAAAGAAAATAACGCCACTGACACTCCTATCCATGTGGCAAATTTTAACGGGACATAAGAAAAGGATGTAATTCCATCTAATGCAAAAGAAAATAACTTTCTCATACTCCACTTGGTAGTCCCTGCAATCCTTTGTTTTCTATCAAAATATATGGCTTTTTGCTTGTATCCAATCCAGGCAAATAGACCTTTCATAAATCTATTACTTTCTCGTAATTTATTAATGGCCTTAACTGCCTTAATATCTAACAATCGGTAATCTCCAGTATCCTTGGGAATGTCTATTTTGCTCATAGAATTAATTAAACGGTAAAACCATGAGGCTGTGGTTTTTTTTATTAACGTTTCACCTTCACGTTTTTTTCTGGTGGCATAAACCACATCATAGCCTTCTGTCCAATAATTTAACATTTGAGGAATTAACTCAGGTGGGTCTTGTAAATCAACATCTATCACAACAACTACATCAGCATCGGCATGATCAAGGCCTGCTGTTAAGGCATATTCTTTGCCAAAGTTACGACTTAATGAAAGTATGCCTAGGCGATCATCTTTGTGTTGTAAAAACTCCAAATGTTGAACCGTTCCATCAGTAGATCCATCATCTACAAATAGAATGGTCCAATTAACATCACAATTTTGTAGGATTTGTTTTATTTCTTCATAAAACAAATCAACAACTTCTTGTTCATTAAAAACAGGGACTATAATTTGTAGGTTTTTCATATTGCAACATTATAACTAATTACTCTATTTATGGCTAAATAGTTTTTTTATAATGGGTATGTTTGCCGTTAATACTGAAAAAACAAAACCACAAATTACTCCAATCGTATTCACATGAAAGTCTTCGATATCACCCATTCTATGAGCGGTCATTGATTGCATGAGTTCCATCAAGCCACCTAAGAGTATAAATCCTATGGCATAAATATTTCTAATCAAAGGTTTTGGGTATAACCACGAAAACCATGTCATCAGTGTAAAATAAGCAATAAAGTGTCCTATTTTATCTCCATTTTGCACATTGGGAATGGCATTATTAATTGGGGCCAGTGATAAAAATACGACGGCTATAATCAAAAGCCATCCAATTAATAATAAGTGTTTTTTAGTTAGTACCATTACTGCTCCGATAATATATTGCTCATTGATTTGGGATCGATATTTCCACCACTTATGATAATGCCTATGCGGCCACTTGTTTGTATTTTATGACTCAACAAAGCAGCCAAACCTAACGCGCCTGATGGTTCAACTACAAGTTTCATTCTTAAAAAGTGGTATTGCACTGCATGCATTATTGCTGTTTCTGTGACAGTAACCATCGCATCTACATTTTCTTTAATCAAAGGAAAAGTAATGTGCCCGAGTGAACTGGTTCTGGTGCCATCGGCAATTGTATTTGGGTTGGGTTGACTCACCAATACTCCAGAGTAATAAGATTGATAAGCATCATCTGCTTGTTCTGGTTCAACGCCTATCACTTGACAAGCTGGCTGCAAATATTTTGATGCAACAGCTGAACCGCTCAGCAAGCCGCCTCCGCCACAAGGTACTAGTATTTTATCTAAATGACTGATTTCATTACATAGCTCCAGAGCTGCTGTGGCTTGACCTGCTATAACATGCTTGTTATCAAATGGAGGAATCAAACTATAACCATTTTGCGCTTGAATTTTACTGCTAATTTCTTCTCTGACTTGAGTTTTCGGATCAAATAAAACTACTTCAGCTCCATAACCTTTGGTTGCCAGTAATTTAACCTGAGGTGCATTTATTGGCATCACAATCGTAGTCTTTATCTTCAACATCTTTCCAACCAAAGCAACGGCTTGAGCATGATTACCTGATGAATAAGCAATAATGCCTCTTTTCTTTTGCGAAGGAGTCAACTGTGAAATGCAATTAAAGGCTCCTCGAAATTTAAAAGCGCCTACTCTTTGAAAGTTTTCACACTTAAAAAAAACTTCAGCACCCAATTTTTGATTGAGCACTCTAGAAGTTAAAACAGGTGTTTTATTTGCATGGCCAGCCAGTCTATTTTCAGCCTGTTTGATTATTTCTATCATCAATAAGTATTGTGCTTATTTAAAAACGCCTATACTATAGCACTTCATAAAAAATTATAAAGAGGTTTAAATGTTTTCACTCAATAATAAAATTGCTCTGGTTACAGGTTCATCAAGAGGTATTGGCGAAGAAGTAGCCAAGCTCTATGCCGCATATGGAGCTCATGTCATTGTTTCTAGTAGAAAACAAGAAGGTGTTGAAAAAGTTGCAGAAGAGATTAAGCAAAATGGTGGAAAAGCAACGGCTTTGGCTTGTCATATAGGCGATCAAGGTGCCATCAAAGAAATGATTGGGAAAATCAAAAAAGACATCGGGAATTTAGATATTTTAGTTAATAATGCAGCAGCCAACCCTTACTTTGGCCATATATTAGATACGCCTGTTTCAGCCATGAAAAAAACCATCGAAGTCAATATTGAAGGTTATTTTTTGATGAGCCAATTAGCAGGTCAAATGATGCGAGAAGCTGGAGGCGGCTGCATAATCAATACCGCATCCATTAATGGAATGACACCTGGTCCAATGCAAGGCATTTATTCAATTACCAAAGCTGCAATCATATCTATGACTAAAGCTTTTGCCAAAGAATGTGCACCTCAGAATATTAGAGTCAATGCGGTTTTACCTGGATTAACAGATACCAAGTTTGCATCTGCATTAACCAAAAATGATGCGATGCTCAAACAAATTATGCCAATGATACCGATGAATCGCATTGCCCAACCGGAAGAAATTGCGGGTGCTTTTTTATTTCTAGCCTCACCTGCTGCCAGTTACATTACTGGCATTAATATTCCTGTTGACGGAGGCATTCTGATTTAATGAAATATTTGTTCGCTTTAATCTTCACTTTAACTGCATTTTCATCTGAAAGTATAGAATTAAACGGTCCATTACAAACAGGCTGGAAAGGTCAAAAGGTGTGCGAAAAGCTCAGTGAAAATAATCATCAGAATATACTTAGATGTACTTTTCCACCCGGTGTAGGACATGAAAAGCACAAGCATAATGGAAATTTTGGCTATGCAATATCTGGTGGAAAAGTAAAAATCACTGACCAAAAAGGCAGTCGTATTGTTGATTTGAAATCAAACAGTTATTTTGATAGTTCTGGCACTGATTGGCATGAAATCATTAATGTTGGAGATACGACAATTATCTACCTTATTTTAGAATCAAAAGAATAATATGCTCACACTTAGAAAAAGTTATTCTATTTTATTTATTTTGATACTGCTAATTTCAACTCAATTAATGGCTCAAGAAAACACTTTTTCAAAATTTGAAGAATGTGGTCTCAGCCCTCAAGCAAGAGAGTTAGCCTATTTGATTATTGAATCAACAGACCAGCAAAGATCAAAACTAATGTGTAATAAAAAACTGGCAAAAATAGCACTCATTAAAGCTAAACTTATGGCCAGTACCAATAAAATTAGCCATCGGATAAATTATATTACACCGAACCAATTATTAAGACAGCATGATATAACTTTACCAAATAATTATCCTATGTTTGATAACCAAGTCGAATCCATTATGGGCGCAGTAAAAACAGCTCAACAGTCCTATGATATTTTTATGACAAGTCCCGATCATAAGTCACATTTACTGGGCGAAAAAGATTTTTTATTGAAACAGAACCAAATAGGAATAGGTTTTTATAAAGATAAAAACTCAGATTTTGTTTACCATTGGGTGGTTTATATTACTCAAATTATATTTAAAGAATAACCAATTTATAACTGCTTATAAAGCAATAATAAAGTTTCACAACTGTTTTTAAATAATGGCTAATAGGAACTGTATAATGCAACCTTTATAGAAACAATTAGGATATATTAGTTTTTTTGAGGTATTATAATATCCAAGCTAAAAATAAACCATATGATGTCAATAAGAAAATTTGAAAACAATAATCCTAAAATTCATAAATCCGCATATATAGATGCACAGTCTTGTGTCATTGGTGATGTTAAAATTGGCAAAAACAGTTCAATTTGGCCAATGACTGTTGTCAGAGGTGATGTAAACTCAATCACAATAGGTAATAATACCAACATCCAAGATGGATCTATTCTGCATGTCACTCATAAAAACGTACAAGATTTAAATGGAGGGCCATTAAACATTGGAGACGGGGTTACCGTTGGACATGGAGTTATCTTACATGCCTGTAATATTGGCAACTACTGTTTAATAGGTATGGGGGCTACAATTATGGATAAATGCACAATAGAAAATCACTCTATGGTTGCGGCAGGATCTGTTGTGCCTCCAAATAAACACATAAAATCGGGTGAATTATGGTTAGGTAATCCAGCAAAAAAAGTCAGGGATCTTACCGACCAGCAACAAAAAGATTTAGAATATTCCGCCAATCATTACGTTAAATTAAAAAATTTGTACATGGCCAATGAAGATCAATAAATTATTATGTTTAGTTTCAAAAGAACTAGATATCCTTTATTTTTAACTCATTCCTAAAAATTTTCTTATTATGATTTAGATTTGATTTTTTCTAGTATCTTTGTACGTGCGTCAACTAAAATAGAGTTTTTATCTAAGCCATTGACAATATCTTTTGCCACACTTTTGGGGCCATGTTTTCCCCAAGATTTTCCCCGTATAAAATACTCTTCAGCAATTTTTCCAACCAAGTAAGTAGCATAATAAGCCAGAGCTCCTTGAGCGCCAGCCGTTATAGATGTTGACAATCCAACGCTTACTGTTTTCAAGGCGGAAGACAGTAAATTCACTCCCCAAACTGCCCCCATTAAAGCTGCAATTTGAGCCATGATTGTAATACTGAGCTTTGTGGCTTCTTTGCCAACAATTGGTAATCCGTAGACTTGAGAGAGTTTGCGTATCATTGCTACATCTAATCCAGCCGCTATCAATAAATCGGCCACCGGGATAGGATTAAAAGCAACCCCTATTCCTTTAGCTATACTATAAGTTGTAACAACTTTTTCTGCAGCTGAAGAACGCAACTTGGTGATTTTTTTTGCAATTTTATCACTGATTTCTCCTGCAAAAATACTCGCATTTAATGCTGTTAAAGTTTTACCATCTTTTTCTAAGATTTCCCAAATACGCAGTTTTACTTGTGATACATCGACTTCTACAGCCACTTTTTTTCTTATCTGCTTTCCTTTGTTATTTTCTGTAACAAAAACTTGTGGCAATGGCGCAGCACTTGTTAGTAATATATTGTTAGGATGGATGATATCCTCACATTTGTTTTTGATTGAGTTTTTTAAAGCGATGAGCTCATCATCTGTGTATAAATCGGCTTTGTTTAATACCAATAAAATTTGAGTGTTTGGCTGATTTATTAATTGCAGCTGTCTTGATTGAGATTGGGTTAAATCTCCGTCAATAACAAATAAAACAATATCGGCAATCGCCGCAGCATTATGCGCTAATTGCTGACGTTGTTCACCATCAACTTCATCTGTTCCTGGGGTATCAATCACGACCATTGATTGATCATTGTATTGGTTCCAGTCAGAGCTTTGTTGAACTTTTGTTTCTCCATGAAGTGGACTTGTACTGAAATTTTTTTTACCAATCAATGCATTCAATAATGATGATTTACCTGAACTCACTTTCCCAAAAGCCACTATATGTACCTGTTGATTTTCAAGCTTATCCAGTAGTTGTTGAACTTGTTGAAACTCATCATTTAATTGCATGCGAACAGTTGCAGGAATATGTTCATCATTGAGCAATTCTTTTAAGCTGTCTAATGTATCATCTGTTGGATTAGAGTTTCCTGTTTTAATTTGACGTTTATTTTTCGATTTTAAGCGCCATTTTTGCCAGATCTTTTGCCAACGTTTGTGCAGGTCCAAGTAAATTATCCTCAAATTTTTGTTGCGTGGCTTGAGCATCTAAAACACCCAAGGTCGAAATTGAATCTAAAACAGCATGTCCCAATGCATTAAATATCATACCATAGGAAACGGCATGAGTCATGCCCCCGGCAGCGGTGCCTATTCCAGGAAAAGCTTTCATAGCGTTGCCAGCTACTGCCAAAATTAATGACACAGATGTTTTAAGCTTTCCTCCTGTTAAGCGTATCACGGCATCAATTTCCATTTGTTTGGGTGATATAGCATAAAGTGAACAAAGTGTTTGTACCATTTTAGTGGCTAATGTGCCTTGTATAACCAGGTCTGAACCAGGTGCGACAGAAGCCATGGCTCCAAAAACTGCTTTCTTTGTATAATCTTGAATAACATTTTCTGCTTTTTGTAAGTTGTACAATGCTTCTGCTTTATTTAACTTGGTTTGTGCCATCATTAACATTGATGCATCTCGAAATCGATTCAGAATTTCAGGATTATTGGCCACAACTTTTTCAATTGATTTTAACAAAGGTTCTATATTTGCAGCACGATTTTGAACTTCCTTTCTTTGCTTTCCTTTGGCATCTTGATAGATTATTGTTTCTTTTCCTCCAGTAGAAATAAGTGCCACTGGATATTTTTTCTCAGTTTTGTTTTTCAGCGATTCAATGATTTGTAATTGTTCATCATCAGCAAACCGATCAGATTTGTTCAAAGCAATGACCATCGGTTTTTTGGTATTTCTCAATTGAGAAATGATCCGCATTTCAGTTTGAGTTAAATCTGAATCTGTCAAGAAAACGACAACATGAGAACGTAACGTTTCCTCAATGGCTAATTTTTCAACTGCTTCATCAAAATCATCTAAGCCAGGCAAATCAATAATCGCTAAATTTTTATATTGAAAAACCTGTATGCCCTTGGTGGTTCCTGATAGAACATGGGTTTGAATCTGCTGTTCTGGCAATAAAGCTTTTATAAAACTACTTTTACCAGAAGAAACTGTCCCATATAGTGAAATATAAAAGTTTTCTTGACTGCGTCTTTTATCGAGTTCCTTTAACTCTAATGCCGCTTCAGAAATATCAACTCCGCGATTGGCTTGTTGCGCAATGCTATCACGCAATGATGATTCATCAATAGGTTTGAGTTTTTTATTCTTGATAGGTTTGGGTTTTATTAATAAATAATAAAGGTAAACTATAAATAAAGAGACCGCCATAAGGACTGTTGCATAAACAAATGAAACCCATAATGGTGCTTCTTGTAAATAGTACCAAATACTTAGAATTTTTTCTGTTAACAACAAAACCAACAAAAGAGCTGCAACTGCAACTATGGCTATAACTGTGACTAAAATTGATTTTGAATTGAATTTCAACTAATGCATTTCTAAATAGAAGACCTTCTTATTATGCGGTTATTTTAATCAAATTCAACTGGTTATATCTATAAGGTGGTTTTGTGATATTATTAATAATTTTAAAGTCAGTCCCAATGAGTCGAATTTTCAACTCATTGGATAAGTGTTTTTATAAAAATGAATTTTTTCTTACATACTTAAATAAGGCTTTTGGACATATATTTAGATTAAAAAACTGTCCAATTCATTTTCCACCAATCTATAAACTCATCAAAATCAATTCCGCCATTTCCATCTAAATCAATGGTTTCAAAACCTCGGATTGCCATCTCTCGACTGGCATCGGGTGCAAGTATTTTAAATAATTTAATAAACTCTGCTTTTTCTAATAAGTCATTTTGGTTGGTGTCAAAAAAGTTAAAATTATCTCTAATTTCAGCAATTTCTTTTTTTGATAAATCAGACATTGGTATCTCTTTAAAGTAGTAATAGTAATATTATAATTGCAATATTACTCAAATGGTAAATAAAAATTTATATTTCGACAAACAACAATAAATTCCCTTTTTTAAATTGAATCTTAATTTTGTTTTTTACAGCTTTATTTCTTGTGCCAATGTTGTTATTTTTGATATTTAACGTTCTACCATTTAGCGGATATTGCAATCCTTTGCTGTATACTTTTGTTGCTTTTGAAAATGGAAAAAGTGAAACAATCTTATTTAATACACCATCAATTTTTATTTTTTTATCCATAAAAAAATAACGGTGGTGATCGTCATAAAAGGTAATTCTTATTTTGCTCTTATATTTTAATGCTGTTGTCAGGTTTCCTAAAAAATGATCCTGCTCCAATCCATTGGCTGCGAATACATCTACTTTTAAATAGTCTTGACATATAATATACTTCAACGCTTTTTCAAAATCTGTAAAGTTTTGATCAGGAGTATGTTTGTGTGCAATATGAACAGGAAGTGTTTCGATAGAATCAAAATCTCCTATAATTAAATCAGGTGTTATGTGTGAACTAGATAAAAAATCATAAGCACCATCAGTACAAAACACTTGATCATACTTAGCCAGATTAGCAATAACTTTTGGTTTTTCACCATTTAAAAACAGCGCCGCTTTTTTCATCTATATTATATTTATACTTCAGTTTATTAGAAGATTTTTAATGCCGTTATTTTATAATTTAATCAATAAAAATTATGATTTTATAACTTAACTTTCCTTGAGTACAATTTTATCGAGATTAATCTGTTATTCAAAAATACTTTTAGAAATATCATCGAGACCTGCTTCTTCTGCAGATTGATCAGCGAAATATGACGAACGCACTAAAGGACCGCTAGCTACATGAGTAAAACCCAGTGAATAACCGTATTCTTCAATGTCTTTAAACTCTTGAGGTGTCCAATAATACATTACAGGATGATGATGTTTAGTTGGCTGCAAATACTGACCAATGGTTATCATGTCTACATTATGCTCTGCTAAATCTCTTAAAGTTTCTTGTGCTTGTTCATATGTTTCTCCCAGACCGACCATAATGCCTGATTTGGTGAGCACTTCAGGATGATTTTCTTTAAATCGTTTGAGCAAAGTTAAGGACCACTGATAATCCGCTCCTGGCCTAACACTTTTATAATGGTGTGGAACTGTCTCTAAATTATGATTAAAAACATCCGGCAATTCTTTAGCGAGAATGTCTAATGCGACATCCATTCGTCCTTTACCTCGATAGTCTGGAGTTAAAATCTCTAATTTTATTCCTGGATTAGCGGCTCTAACAGCCTTTAAACAGTCAACATAATGTTGAGCTCCACCATCTTTTAAGTCATCTCTGTCAACTGAAGTAATGACAACATACTTTAATCCCATTTCTGCAATTGTTTTAGCTAAATTTGCTGGCTCATTAACATCAACTGGTAGTGGTCTGCCATGCGCAACATCACAAAAAGAACAACGTCTTGTGCAGACTTCTCCTAGGATCATAAATGTTGCTGTGCCTTTGTTATAACATTCGTGGATATTAGGACAGGATGCCTCTTCACAAACTGTGACTAAAGCATTGCTACTGATTTTCTTTTTTAATTTTGCAACAGCATTTCCAACCGGCAATTTTACACGTATCCAATCTGGTTTTCTTAAGGTGGGTACAGTGGTATCAAACCCTGCTCGGTTACGTTTAGTTTTGTCTTCGCCCAGTTGTTTTTTGCCCGGAACTATGGTTAATGGTATTGAATCAGTCATATTAGGATACTGCAATAAAATTTAAGTTTTGACATAATTGTTTGATTAAAATCTCCTGGACTTCCAAGAGCTCTACTTTATCGTTTGTGTGACTTAGTTGTGTTACCTCAAGTCCTGCATAACCACATGGATTAATTCTAGAAAAGGGTGATAAATCCATTCGAATATTAAAGGCCAAGCCATGAAATGTACAGCCTTTCCTTACTCTCAATCCAAGTGAAGCTATTTTTTTTCCATTTGTATAGACACCAGGTGCTTTTTCTTTTCTATTAGCTGAGACTCCATAATTTTCTAATGTATTAATTAGCGCTTGTTCAATACCAAAAACTAAAGCTTTTATGCCCATTTTATGACGCTTAAGATCAATGAGTGGATAAATGACTATTTGCCCTGGCCCATGATATGTCACTTGCCCACCTCTATCGACTTGAATAATTGGAATGTCTTCTGCATTGAGTATGTGCTCTGCTTTTCCGGCTTGTCCTTGAGTAAAAACCGGTGGATGCTCTACCATCCATAATTCATCAGTAGTAGACTTATCTCTCTGATCAGTAAATTTTTGCATAGCGCGCCAAACAGGTTCGTAATCACACAAACCCATGTATTTCAGATTAATATCTGCAACGCTTACAGTGTCCATTTTACATCTTTGTGATTCTTTAATTCTGAATAAAGTTTTTCTAGATGCGCTCTTGATTCCACTTGAACAGTTATCGTCACTGATTGGTATTTACCTGTTTTACTTTGATTGGTTCTTACGTTTTTTTGTGTAGTTTCAGGACAATATTTTTGGGCTATAAATAACATTTCTTGAAGAAATTTATTGGTGTTTTCACCCATGGCTTTTACTGGATATTTACATGGAAAAACTAATCCTTCTGGTTTTTTTTCTTGATTATTTATTATACTTTGAATATCTTTTGGATTGTTTTTATTCGTCATCATCATCACCAAAAGATTTGAACCACAAGCCCATACCATCAGTTGTGCGTGTCCACCAACCACCTGATTCCAAGCTTTTTAAAGAAACCAATGGTTGAGAATCAATTAATTTATTTTCTAGTATAATATTTAAAGTACCAACAGTCTGGCCTTTACTAATTGGAGCCGTAATATAATTGGGCATATCAACTTTAGCTTGTAGATTTTTGTATTGTCCTCGTGGAATAGTAATATACAAATCGTTAGCCAATCCAAGGTCAACATCTTCATCATTGCCTTTCCATACTTCTATATTCACTCGTTTTTCATGTGCCTTATAAATTAAGTTTGTTTCAAAAAAACGAAAGCCGTAATTAAATAGTTTTTGTGTTTCATCAGCTCTGGATTTTTGAGATTCAGTGCCCATGACAACTGAAATAAGCCGCATTCCATTTCTTTTCGCTGTGGATACCAAACAATAACCTGCCGCCTCAGTGTGACCAGTTTTAAATCCATCAACATGTGGATCTCTCCACAGTAAGGTATTGCGGTTATGTTGAGTTATGTCATTGAAAGTGAATTCCTTTTCAGAAAAAAGTTTAAAATAATTTGGAAATTCAACTATTATCGCCTTGGCTAATCTTGCCGCATCTAAGGCTGTAATTTGATGGCCTGGTTCTGGCAGTCCGGTAGCATTTTTAAAATAAGAATGCGTCATGCCTATTTTTTTTGCGTGTTGATTCATAAGATCCGCAAATGTTTCCTCAGTTCCTGCGATATGTTCAGACAATGCTACACAAGCATCATTTCCTGATTGAATAATCATGCCACGAAGTAAATCACCTATGGGTATTTTTTTATTCACTTCAATAAACATCTTTGAGCCACCCGTTCTCCAGGCTTTTTCACTCACTGTCACTAAGTCAGTTTCTGCAAGATTACCAGATTTTAATTCTGAAAAAACCACGTAAGCTGTCATCAATTTGGTGATACTAGCTGGCTCAACTAGCTTATTAACATCATATTCTGCTAATAATGTCTCAGAATTAAAGTCCATCAGTATATAACTGTTGGCTTTAATAACTGGCGCTTTGGGTGTGCTGATAATTTGACTTTTAGCAGTCGTAAAAGCAAGTAAGAAAACGGGTATAATGATTAGTTGTATGATTTTCATTTAATTAATGTTTGGTATATTAGATGTATGTAAAGGTATGTGTAGGTGAATTATTTTTTTTAAAGTCTAAAGATTAATTCAGCAGTTAATCCGCTTGTATCATTTTTATGAATTATAACATTCCAATTATACAATTCACACAGTCTTTTGACTATAGCTAAGCCCAAACCAGATCCTTTTGCTGTAACTGAATCACTTCTGTAATGTCTATCAAATAATTTAGGCAGTTCTTCATCTGTTACTCCACTGCCTTGATCTATGACCAATACTCTGTCCTCTCTGAGAATAATTTGAATAGAGCCTTGTGGTGTATACTTAATAGCATTACCTATTAAATTACTTAAAGCAACTGAAACTACAGCAGATGGTGCTTTGACTTGTAACCAATCATCTTCAATTATTTCAACCTGTAATTTTTTTAGTTTTATAGTGGCTGAAAAATTTTCAACAATGCCTTTAATTATCTGTCCGACTTGTGTCCTTTTTAAATCTTTTTCAGTTTTTTGTTCTTTTCGTGCCAATAATAACAGGGTCTCTGTCAGTTCCGCTGACTGTTTAACAGCCCGTTCAATTCGACTCAATCTCAATTTTGTTTTATCGCTGATATCATCTTGTGCCATTATTAATTCAGTTGTGCTGGTTATAATAGCTAATGGTGTTCTGAGTTCGTGACTGACATCAGCATTAAACTCTTTATCTCGATTCACAAACTCTGTTAACTGCAGAGCATAATCGTCTAGTGCTTGTGCCAATTGTCCAACTTCATCATCAGAAAAATGAACAGCTAATTGCTGTGGTTTTGTGCTCTGTTTTTTTACCATTGAAGAAAGTAAGCTCAAAGGTTTTAGAATCTTTTTAGAAGCGATAATAGCTAAAAAATAAGCAATTATGGTAAATAATACTAAAATACCAGCCAATGATGAATACACCAATCTATTTTCATTTTTAGGAGTAGTCACATCAAATATCACATATCCCCAAACTTCTTTACCATCAACAATATGACGCTTATTTACTGCTACTTTTAATTGCCTTCCATCTTCTGTTAAATCATGAATTCCATCTTCTAAATCTGCATAACTCAATGGAAGAGATAAAGGTAATTTTTCTGGATAAGTGAGCAATGCTTTTACATTTGAAGCAATGGGTTCTCCTTGCGTGCCTTGAGGATCTTTAGAGAACTTATCCATGTACTCATCTAAATCTGCTTTAATTGATTCACCAATTAAATTAGTACTTAAATTTTGACGAATTGTGAGTGCAGTGGAAGCAAATAATGCGCCCAATAATGTACTGAGCGCAAGAAATGCAACAATAATTCGATTTTTTAATCTATTGCGAAACTTCATCCAAATCTGCTATACGATAGCCAATACCATGCCTTGTATGAATTAATGGTTTATCAAAGGGTTTGTCTATGGTGGCTCTTAACCCATGTATATGTACTCTTAATGAATCGCTGTCAGGCATTTCTTCGCCCCACACTTTAAGCTCTAATTCATGTCTGGGAACTACCCAAGGCGAAGCCTCCATCAGACGTTTAAGTAATTTTAAACCAGTTGGATTCATTTCCAATGGAATTCCCGCTCTTTTTACCAATAAAGTATTGGTATCATATTCTAAGTCATCAACTATGAGTACTTTTTCTGCGTTATTACTGCGCCGGTTGGATAAAACTGTAATGCGGGCCTCTAATTCTTGTAATGCAAATGGTTTAACCATGTAGTCATCAGCACCATATTCAAAACCTTTAAGTTTTTGCTCTAACCTGTCTCTTGCTGTTAACATTAAAACGGGAGTATTTTTGTCTGCTTCTTTTCTGAGTTTTTTGCAAACATCCAACCCATCCATGCCGGGTAACATTAAATCTAGAATAATAACATCAAAATCATTGGTCACTGCAAAATGCAATCCTGTTATACCATCTGCCGCATAATCCACTATGTGGCCTTTGTCTTCAAAATAATCTACAATATTTGCAGCTATATCTGTGTTGTCTTCAATTACTAATATTTTCATTTTTATCCTTTATTGGTTCGTTTTTTATTGTATCTATGAAACTATGATAATTTTTTCAATTGCTTTATCCACATATTGGTCTCTTACATCACATATGTGTTTAGGCTAAATTTAAGTAAAAAAAAACCCAAGACAAGCTCTCACAAATCTTGGGTTAAAATAGATGCTATATATTTTGTTCGTAATCTTGGGTTCCAAGCACCTGTATCTAACTTAACTTGGTTCCCATTGTACTAACATTTCTGTTATAGTTTCGTTAAAATTTGTTAATGATTTCGTTAATTCTAATATTTTATCTATTTTTTAGCATTTATTAGCATTAAATTTAACTTAATATAAACTAACTTTGTTTTTTTAAATTAATTATATTTTAATTATGATCCGTTTTACTATTATTTTTATTGTTTTGATACTTGGTCTTTTTGCCTTAGAACTTTATCAGCCCATAAATAATGCTGTTATTGTTCCTTTTACTGGCATTCTTGCTCAAGTGAGCACATTCATCATGCAATTATTTGATTCAGATGTAGTAGCGAATGGTGTCATCATTTCAAGTAAAAGCAATACATCTAATGCCGTCAAAATTGCAGCTGGTTGTAATGGGGTTGAAGCAGTCATAATACTATTTGCAGCGATATTTGCCTTTCCTTCAAAATTCGAACATAAAATATATGGCTTTATTATTGGATTTTTTGGCATACAAATTCTCAATGTAGTAAGGATAATCTCTTTATATTATTTATTACAATGGGATAAAAATTGGTTTGATTGGTTTCATTTATACTTATGGCAAGCCCTTATTATATTAGATGCTTTGGTTCTATGGCTATTATGGTTACGATACCTTCCTAAAACCGATCAGGATGAGCAAAATTTGAATGATAAAATCATTGAGAAAGTAGTTAATGTATAATTTATATCTTTATTCTAAATGTTATAACCTGCCACCACATGACCCAGTCACCGATAAAACTATACAATGGATAGGTAAAAGTAGCTGGCCTATTTTTTTCAAATACAAAATGCCCTACCCAAGCAAACCCATAACCTATTACTGGCAATAACCATAACAATATAAATTGTGATGTTATTAAAGAATAAATTAGTACAACCAATAGCAAGGTTGTTCCAACCACATGCATCAAACGACACCTAGAATCTTTGTGCTCATTTAAATAAAATGGATAGAATTCTTTAAAGCTTTTATATTTTTTTTCTGTCATTTAAATCGCCACTCAATCTATTAATTCTTTATTTTACCACTTTTAAGAAGCTTTTTTTGTGACTTTTTTTATCGTCTGTAGATTTTATATTTTCTGATTTATTCTTTTTCTTTTTTGTGGTTTCTGGTGGATCAGGCAATTCATTGTTATCACCAAACATCATTCCTTGTCCATTCTCTCTGGCGTATATGGCCAATATGCTGTCTATTGGCACATAAATATTTTCACTGATGCCTGAAAATCTTGCATCAAATAGTATTCCCTCATCAATCATCTCTAGATTTTGAGTGGCTCCATAAGAAACGTTAAGTACGACTTTGCCGTCTTTTGCTATGCCCGTTGGAATTTGAACTGATTCATGCTCTGAACTCACCAATATTAAAGGAGTACATTCATTATCACTAATCCATTCATGCAAGGCTCTAATTATGTATGGCTTTGAAGAATTCATTATTGCAATTAATTAGAAATCAAAACGCATCTCGCGTTCTTGCTCTGATACACTTTGCTTAAATGAATCTTTTCTAAATATCATATGTGCATATGTTCTTATTGGTTTTGGTAGCTCTTCCCAATCTAATCCATAATGCTCTAATCTCCATAAAAAAGGAGCTAAGCAAGTATCGACTAGTGTCATTTCGTCACTTAAGAAAAATTTTGTTTCAGAAAATAATTCAACTGAACCATGTAATTTTGCTGTCAATTCATTAATGGCGTGATCTTTTTCTTCTGTCGTTCCATTTTCTAACGCTGGTATATAACTTAACCAATCTTTCTCAATTCTATAAGAATAAAGTCTTAACTTTGCTCTTGTAACTGGATCAGGTGGCATCAATGGAGGATGTGGATATCTCTCATCAAGATATTCAGTAATTACATTATTTCCATACAAAGCCAAATCTCTATCAACTACAGTTGGTGTTGAATGATAAGGGTTAATGTGTATTAAATCTTCTGGAGGGCTTAATGGATCTACTTCAATGATATCTACACTACTGATATTTTTTGTTTTTAATAAAAATCTGATTCTATGTGAATCATACGAATCTGATACAGAATAAACAGATATTATTGATCGGCCTCGGGCTGGAATTATCACTAAATTAATCTCCTTAATAATAGGTTAAAGTGTCTAATTGGAACAAAAGGGGCGCATTAT
>JBGCFT010000063.1:0-6351 GCA_045107085.1 Marinicellaceae bacterium
TATTAGCATAATGTATAATAAACATTCAGTTTTTCTGTGAAAATAGAAACAACAATTGTTAAAAAAATTCAAAGCATACCAAGATCGGTTATATAGTAAGATAGACACAGAGGTCTTTGTCCTTGATAACCACCATTGATAAGAATGAGTCATGCATAAAAAAAACCTAATAGCCTTACTGAATCAATTTGACTCACCTCACTGAAGATGGTTACCCATTAAGTCCAAATATGATATTACAATGTCTCCGAGTTTATTAGACCATTACATACATGTCATTCGTTGAAAAAAGGCAAGGTTAGAAGAGTTAATTAATGGGTATTAGAGCAAAATTTAAAGTAACTCTACTGGCACATATTTCTGGAAGAAATGTAGTGGTTGTAGCACAGTTAAACAGTATTGATTTTAAAATAAAAGTAGGAATGTATTTGGGTAATATCAAAATTTTAGGATGTGATATCCCACGAATTAAAGATGTTAAGAGAAAAAAAAACCAAATACTTATGTCTTTTGGGTTGAAAAATCTTCTAAATTAAATCATTTATCAAAAGGCGATGTTATGAAATTATACGAAACAAAAATGGACCAAAACACAATTCCATTTAGATGGAACATCACCAATAAAAGCGAATTGGGTAAGCTTTTAAATCCTAACTTTGTTATCTACAAAGATTTATTGGAGGACTTAAGGCTTTGTGTAGCGAAAATCATCAAATTCACAGCAGGTGAAAATCTTGTATTTGTGGGGCGTTCGTTGGACAGTGCCTATGATTATTTATCAGGTTACTATTTAGATTCGAAACCCAAAGATTACTTAAAGCATTTGAATATATCACTCTTTGGTCAATCTATTGAGGAGATAGGCAACAAAGACCCTCAATCACTAAATGAATTAAAAAAGCATTTTAAACTGTTAAATCTTGATCCTCATTCACTAAAAAAGTCTAAGCATAAAAATTACTTTGTTGATGTTGTTTACTATGGTGGGACCTACACTGAAATTTATAATTTCTTAAAAAGTTGGTGCCATGAAATAAAAGAAGATTTCCCAGCAGTTCTTCATAAGATAGGTTTTATTGGTGTCACCAGTAGAACAAAAAACAGTCCTAATACATGGCGTTGGCATCAAAATAAAGATTGGCCACAAGATTTATCAAAAAACAGTTTGAAAAACATCTCAGTAGACCGTTATTATTGGAGTTATCTTGGTGATAACCAAGCAAAATTGACTCGCTCAAATCGCCCAAAAAATTGGTTGCACCAACCCATAGAAAAGCAAGATTACACAGAAGATACAATAAAAGCGATTAATGAAGCCTACTTTCTGTTCCAAATATCACAAACCAGTGAAGAGAGAAAGCTATTAAAGCGTCTTATTCCCAAGCTTAAATAAATCGACTTGTCTCCTCATGGATAGTCTTGCAACAATTAGATGCCATTAGTTTCAATAATAGGTGATATGACTGAAGTATTGCGGCCTTTTGACTTACCTATGTACAATGATTTATCAGCAGATTTTATACAATCATTTATATTCATACTTGGATGATTTTGACAGATTCCAAAGGTACAAGTCACATTTATTTGATATGAATCAAATACAAATTTTGCCCTCTCTATTTCCACCCTAATCCCTTCAACAATACGATATGTTTCTGATGAGTTCTTGTCATGGAAATAAAAAATAAACTCTTCTCCTCCCCATCTTGCTACTATGCCTTGATATTTAATATTGTCTATTATGATTTTAGCAATATCTTTAAGTATTTTATCTCCTGCTAAGTGACCATATTCATCATTAATAATTTTAAAGTGGTCAATATCAGCCAAAACAATACAGCCAATATCAGTATTTAATTTTTCAAAACTATTAAAAAATCCCGCTCTATTTTTAAGACCAGTCAGAAAATCCGTTTGAGAGGCTGATTCTAGTTTTTTATTTAGCAGCATTAATTCTGAGGTTCTGTTTTTTACTAGCGCCTCTAAATCGAAATTTCGTTTTCTTATTATTTTACTTTTAAAATAATTATAGAAAAAAGTAATAGAAATAACACTAATTATAAATAGGATCCTAACCCACCACAGATTCCACCATTCGGGATGAACAATAATAGAGACATTTAATCTTTTTTCTGACCACCGACAATCAGAATTATTCGCCTTAATTTCTAATGTATAATTACCTGGTTTTAGACTACTGAACTCCATATTTCTTGTGTCAGTCACATCATGCCAATTGTCACTTAATTCTGATACCCTATAACTGTATTTAACATGATCTGGAGAATTAAACTCCGTTACTGAAAATTCAAAAAATATGACACGATCTAAATGGTATAAATCAAAGTAGTTATTTTTTTGAATCAATTCTTCAGATGACAAAGGAATATTATTAATGTTGACTTTTGTTAACTGGAGGTTAGGTTCAAATTGAATGCAGGATTGAAGTTTCTTTGGATCAAAAGTATATAAGCCATTATTACTTCCATAATATAGTTCATCACTTTTATTAATATTTGCAGCTCTAATTCTTAAGCCATCTTTTCTAATGTTTGAATTAATTTTAAAGTTTTGAACTTCATCAAATGCATTGTTAATACGTGATATACCAAAAAAATGAGACACCCAAATATTATTTTGTGAGTCTTTTAATATTGAAAATAATGACTCATCAACCAATCCCTCAGCAGATCTGATTATCTGAAATGAATTTAATATAGGATCATATAAATTAACTCCTTTTGAGGTTGCAATCCATAACCGACCTTGACTATCTTCTAAAATATCACTCACTCTGTTTGAAGAAATACTGTTTTTATTAGATGGATCATGGTTCATTATTGTTATCTTGTTGTTTTTGATATCAAATTTAATAAGGCCAGCAAGATTTGTCGTAATCCAAATATTATCTTTAGAATCTTGGAGAATTGTATTAATTTTAAGTTCAGTCAATACGGTGTCTTGATATTTTTGTAGAATATAGGCTTTATTCTCTTTAGGGCTCCAATACATGATTCCTAAGTTGTCTAATGAGAACCAAAAGTCACCTGACTGTGTTTCTTCAATGGAAAAAATATCAAGTGGTTTTGTTCCTATTATTTCAAATGGTTCATTGACTGCTTGCGCAACAGTTTCACCTTTAGGTAGAACAAATAATCCATCGCTACTGCCAATCCACATATCATTATTTTTCGATCTCTTTAATGAACGAATTCGTCCTGGGATTTGGTTTTTTCCGTTTGTCACTATTCGGGTATAATGATTGTCATTAGATTTTATAAATAAAGTGTCAGATGTACCAATATAGGTATTGTTATCTTCATCAAATTCAATTGACCAGACTCTCTGACTTAATTCATTGTCATTTGAATCAAGTATTTTATTTTTTTTAAATTGACCTCCTGTTGGATCTATTTTAAAAACACCACTATTTAATGTTGTAAACCATAACAGTCCCGATGAATCCACAAAAATATAACGCAGGTCATTATTACTTAATGTTTTCAACAATTCATTCTTTTGATCTTTAACAAACTCCTTTTTAATAATGTCAAAATGGTATAAGCCACCCATGGTAGCTACAAAAAAAACATCCTCAACTAACATTAAATCATTAATTTTTATACTGTATTTCAAAGGATGGGATTTAAATTTATTGGTTTCAATATCAAATTCATGCAAGGCTGATGAGGACCCAATCCACAATGTATTGTTGTGGAGATATAATTTACGAAACTCATTAGATGAAATTTCATCAACTAATTCATTGGGTAATTGAAAATTATCGATCGAGTCATTATTAGGATTAAGTTTACTTAAGCCTTGTGTGGTAGCAATCCATATATTTCCTGATGGGCCTTCTAAGATGTCCCACACTCTAGAGTGAATTAAAGAATTTTTTATTTTCTCATCGTGCTTATAGTGTTTGACTATTTTGTCTGTGTATTTGTATAACCCATTTGGTGTTCCTATCCAAATATTGGAATGTTGGTCCTCATAAAAGGTTTGTACAAACTCAGAAACCAGCAAATCATTTTTATTACTTGAATACGGAAATCTAGTCAGCACACCAGTATTTAGGTTAATGGTATTAAAGCCACCTCCAAAAGTGCCTATCCACAGTATATTTTTTGAATCAATAAATAGATTGCCTGAATTGTTATTTGATATCGAGGTTAAATCTGCACCGTCATGCTGATAAATTTTAAAATCATATCCATCATAACGAGCCAAACCATTAACAGTGCCAAACCACAGAAAGCCATCACTATCTTGTTGTACTGAAAAAATAGTTGAGCTTGGAAGCCCATCCTCTACATGAAGTTTTTGTACTAGCCATTGATCCGTATTAATAGATAATGCAGTCGATGAAATGAGCAACATTATAATTAAAAATCTTTTACTTTTTCTCAAAAGTGTAAAACGAATACTTATTATTTTACTCAGATTGAAAAGGCTTATAAAACGCATAAAAAAAATCAATTAAAAAACTCACGGTCTCATTATTTGTTATTTAATTCTATCATATGGGTTTAAATATTAATAGCTCACCAATAAACCCCTAAATATTACTATTAATCAATTGAATTTCCATGCTCAAATAAGTTATTAGCTAATTCAAAAATATCAACTTTCATGGCCAATTTGTCCAACCACTTTTCAGGAATAGAGTCATAACCATAATAGGCACCAGCAATCTGTCCAGCAACAGCTGCGGTAGTATCAGCGTCATCTCCTAAATTGGCTGCCATTAGGACGGTTTCTTCAAAAGAAGTGCCATGATAAAAGCACCATAAAGCCGCTTCTAACGAATCAATCACATAGCCGGTTCCTTGGATTTTGTCTTTTGTTTTATTAATATAGCATTGGTTTTGAATTTCAATCACTTTGGACTCTGCTGGCTGGAATCTTTTGTCAGATAGAACTTCATATTTTGATTGACCCATTAAAGCCGCTTGAATTTGGGTGGCGAAAAGTTGTGCTGACTCAACTGCTTCACTAGCAGCATGTGTGGTTTTTGAGCTTTCTCCAGCATAAAAGATTAAATCACTAATGTTACTAGCATAAAACATTGGAATTGGTGCTAATCGCATAATGCCACCATTTCCAGCAGATCGAGGATGAGTTGATCCAGCCATTGGATCTTTCGTTATTAAGAATTTCCTTAATGCAGTCAAAGTCGTATGTCCAATATCAAAGCATTCACCTGTACTACTCATATAACCATAGTTGTACCAATTACAATAACGATTCATCTGATCTGTTGCATCAAAACCCTTCATATGTATCAAACTGTGAGCCAAGCATAATGCCATAGAAGTATCATCAGTCCATTGACCTGCTTTAAGATTGAAAGGACCACCACCAACCATATCAGTAAGGGGTTCAAAAGACCCTCTTTCTTCAAACTCGACGGTAGTACCGATAGCATCACCTACGACTAGACCTATTAGGCAGCCTTTAAATCGTTCAATTTTTTTATCTGATTCCATAATCTTGTAAATCTAACTTTTCTAATTCTTCTTTAGCATCTTCTTTGATTTCGTCATTAGGGTGTTGAGTTAGTTTTTGTAGAATCTCAATAGTTTTTGGGTGCCGATGTTCAACAAGAAGGAGAATTAAATAGTAGAATGCATATTCATCTTTCATTTCAATTAAGTGTTCTAAATATTGAGGAGAATAATTTTTCCATTTGCCTCTTAACCTCATGATTGCATCCAATATTTGGTCTTCATCAGTATTATTAGCTATAATTTCTTTTGCTTCATTTCTAGACATTGTTGTTTCTTGTTTTTCTTTCAATGCATTCGTTTTGTATCCTCCAAATTGCATACACATCGGACAAGGGCAAGGCTTTGTTCCATGTGCATGCGGTTGATAACGCCATCCAATAGGCTTAGGAATTTGTTTAACTTTTTTAATTTCTTTAACTTCTATTTTTCTTTTAATAAAAAACTCAAATCCTAATTGATCTTCCTCTTTCATAAATAAACTTATGGCTTGATTGAGGGGCATAAGTTTATGTTCTCCTGAGTATTTACCATACCAAACCATTTCGACTTTTGGTAACTTGAAATCAATAGCGATGAAATTCTTTATTCCTGATCTTTTTAATTCCCTTGCCCATTGATGAGATATAATCATGCTTTCCATGTGCGGCATAAAATAGACTAACCCATATTGGTTTGGTTTAATCCCTGAATTTAAAACCTTCTTTTTATTTTCTTCTGCAGTAATATGAACAAGTCTTGCCATTAATTTTTCCTTAGTTAATTAAGTGATATTTAATTTGATTGGTTGAGTAACTGCTTCCTAGCCACCATCAAAGCATAGCCTAACAAATTCAAACCT
>JBGCFT010000064.1:0-6401 GCA_045107085.1 Marinicellaceae bacterium
TTAGCCCCTTCAGTATGACATGTGCGCGCCGCATCAAAAAAATTCGTGTCTTCAACATCATGAATAGTGCCAACACACAGTCCACCGGCCAGCTGCGTCCCCGGACAACTTTGATTATTCGGTTTGGTTGACATTTCACAACAGGCATAAGCAAATAAATCAGTTGCAGATGGATTATCGGAAGTATTACTGCCAATAACATCATCGAACAAACCAAAATCATTATCAGACATTTCTGCCGTGGCTTTTCTAAAATTGGCATCAAATATAGAATTATCATTAAGGGCTACATATTGCGATTTTGTGCATAAATCCGAACCCATTGAAGTACAAATATTACTCGCAGCCAGCCAATTAGTATCTTCTTTAGTATGCAAATAGGTTACTTTTACTCCACCGATACCTGTAGCCTGTGAATTTTGAGGTTCTGGCAATATATTTCCACAACATCCATAACCGTAATTATTTAAAACAGATGGATCATCAGTACTATTGATTGCAAAAGTTTTAGAGCCACCATCATTATCTGAAAAGTTATTGGTCCAAACTGATCTGTTTGAATAAAAAACATCAGTATTGTCGTCTTTATTATTTCTTATCGCTTGATATTGACTAACAGAACATAAATCTCCACCCAAAGCACTACATGAATTAACTGCACTACTCCAGTTATTCGTGGATGAATTGTCATAATCAAGTAAACACACGCCATTGATAATGATTCCATTGGCTCCGCTACTGGTTTTACATACACCAAAAGCACTGGTATCTATTGGATCTGAGCATTGAATAACACCCGATTCATTAATAGACGATATATACTGACCTTCAGTACATCCGCCACTAACACGTAATTGTACTTGGTTAGAATCAACCTGATTTGACCCAACAGCACCATTTGCAATTTTTCCACTGGTGATAGAACTGTCTTGAATCTTATTGGTTGAAACCGCATTATCGGACAAATCATTAGTTGAGATAGAGCCATCGAGAACTTTAACCGATGTCACGGAATTATCCGCCAATTTAGATGTTGTAATAGAGCCATCTTGAATAGTAAACGAAGCAATAACATCGTTACTTAATTTAGCAGCAGTAACCGAACCATCTTGAATCTTATTAGTTGTAACAGCATTATTAGCTATTTTAACATTTGTAATAGAACCGTCCTGAATCTCTTGGGCTCCTATGGCATTTGATCCTACAAATTGTGCATGGATTGCATAGGGCGTTGAATTAATTTTTTGCCTTGGTAAAAGAGATTGAAACCCCCCTGTACTTGTTCCTTCTCTGACACTTATCTCCATCCATACTTGATTGCCACTAAAGACAGCATCTCCAAAATCAAGAGGAACAGTAAAAAAACCTTGCTCAACTATAATATCTTCAACAATGGATTGCCCAGTTTCAGTTCCAGCAGTTGACGCATCAAATAATTGCAGTTCAAAATCAAATGACCCAGTAGCAGGATCGCCATTGACTGTTAAATTGCCTTGATAGGTAAATTCACTATTTATAGGCGTTTGTGATAGAGCTTGTACGGATGTAATTAAAAATAAAATGACTGAGAGTTTGATTTTCATGATTAGTATACCTTTTAATTTTCAAAACCGTTTTTGAAAATAATATCGTTGTTAGTTTTTTTAGTCCAAATTCCACCATTAATAGCAAAAACACCACCAGTGGATTGGTTACTTGCTTCAGCTTGACCAATGCTTCCTTTGACCTGAATATTGCCTCCATTAGAGGTTCCACCAGATGAGCTGGTTGTGGCTTTATCGATTTTATATTCATCACCAGAGTATGATGAATGTGCATAAAACAAACAAAAACATATGAATGTGTTTTTAAATATTTTCACTTAAAATAAATTTTGTAATTGATTATTAATTGACTACTTTAGCACAAAATGCAACTGAAATTCTAATCATTAAACATCCGTTCTAAAAAAAAACTATTGTGTGTTCGATCTCAATTTTATTTTATAAATTATTTGAGACTAATTAATGGTTTTACGATCTCTTAACACAGTTGAATAATAATTATGATATCATTTATCTTTCTAGTTAATTTATTGACAAAACTTATGAAGATTAAAAATTTAATGTTTGTTACTATTGTATTATTGGTTTTTACAGACCTTGCATTGAGTCAATTAATTGATAAAGCTAACGGTGTTTTTAACACCAAACCTGAGATATTGAATAAAGACTATAAAACAGTGATTCCAATTGAAACCTGGAACAATAAAATATTTTTAACAGCAAAAGTGAATGGAAAACCTTTTCGTTTTATATTGGATACTGGTTCTCCAACAATTTTAACGACTAAAGTAGCTAATGAATTAGGCTTAGAAGTTTTAGGAGAAAACACCGGTCAGGATGCCAATGGTAACTTAGTTAAGATGAATTTATCCATACTAAATAAGATGGAATTAGGTGATATTACGATTCAAAACATTCCAGTTTTTCTTTTCGACCCTTCTAATTTAGAAGTGGGCTCTGAATTGTTTGATGGCGGAATCATTGGTTCAGAAATAATGCCACTCACAAACTGGCAAATTAATTTTAATCAAAAACACATTATACTTACTGATGATACCTCACAGTTAAATTTTATCAAAAAGACTAAAACAGCCCCACTCAAAGTTTACAATTATCCTTTCATGCCAATTATCGAGTTTGAAGTCAATAATAAATTTAAAGACAATGCCTTATTTGATACAGGAAGTACTGAATTACTGCAACTTTTTGATTCGGCTTTTATTGAATTAAAAAAACAAAAATTATTGAATTCTGATAGTCAAAAAGCCAATGGAATATTTGGCGAATCTGGCGGTGGTCGAGGTAAAGATCAGGAGTATTATTTAACCACACTAAAGAAACTATCCATTGGAGAATTAGATTTTAAGAAGATCAAAGTTTGGACACGTCCACACGCACCATCATTGATTGGTGCCAGAATATTTGAATCACATGTTGTCACACTAGATTATAAAAACAAGATAGTTTACTTTTACCCATATCAAAAGCCTTTGGCGATGAAATATTCATTTGGATTTAAAACTTATATCAAAGACCAGTCTGTCTTTGTGGGTTTTTTAATTGATGATTCACCCGCCTATAATTCTGGGTTAAAGTTACATGATCGAATTTTACAAATTAATGAAACAGATCTCAGAGATTTCAGCAAAAATAATACCATCCAAATCTTAACATGGTTATCTCAGGTCAATGAAAAATCCTCTATCACCGTTAAATTTATCAGTGATGGAGATGAAAAAACTGTCACCTTGATTAAGTAATTTTACCCTCATTCTCAAAAAACAGGTGAGTCATTTTTTGATTATAAATTTTATGTTATTCGAATATATCAAATGAAGATTTAAAAATTTCATCAAATCTATTGGCATAGTAACTTTCAAATAAATTTTGTATCAACACATCATAACCTTCTGCTTTTAAGTGAAAACAATCGATAATAAAACCTGCTGTAATCCGCATAGATTCAACTGGACTGACGAGAGTAATATCTCCAGGAGCGTCTATATCACCAGGAAGAATATTGTCATCTGGAAATCCAAATGTTTGTTGCATTAAACCAAAATGACTGACATGAAAAACACGTGGATTGGTGTCAACAATAGATGCAAAGGCTTGTTCAAAATTGACTGCTTGGGTATTTATTTCAAAAGGTGTTGGCTCTCCTAATTCTTCAAATAAATTATCACAAACGGGTACAAAACTACCCAATGAATCTACAAAATTAGGATAATCATAAAAGCTCATAATCACTTCTATTTTTGGATCGTGAGCTAATATGTGATCAACAATTATCTCGAGATCCGCTGTAATTTGATTTTGTATGGCAGTGACTTGCATGGGCATCATGCCAGTATCCCATTGATCAAGAAAGTCATTCCCGCCCAGCGTTAACTGTACTGTATCTATAGTTGGGTTTGCATTTAATGCATCAGTAATTTTTTGTAACTCTGATGGAACAACCCACTCTGCAGCTGTAGAACCGCTGATTGCTACGTTTGCACCAAAAGCTTCAAATTGTGGGTAACCATTGACATCAAAAACAGCATTGTGAACATTATCACTCCATTGTTGAGCAGCCCAACTGTCGCCAACAATTAAAACTTTTGGTGTTTGTGCGCAAATGATAGCACTTATAAACAAACCAGATAATATTACTAATCTTTTCATGTTTCTCTCTGTATTGGTTGATAAAAGTATTCTAAAAAATTAAATTTACGTCATTTAGACTAAGTCAAAGTAAATTTTTTTCGATGATAGATTATATACCATTAGCTGTTCAAGTGTGCTTATAAATAAATATTCAGAGTCCGAATATTGGGATTAAATAAACAAATATGACTTTTGATATGAATAATAAAACAACACTATCGTATCTGTCTAAAGACATAAATTGAAAGACTTTATCAAGGCAGGTAAGGATCTACAGGTGTGTAATAATCTGTTGTTCTACCATCAATAGAAATTTCAGTCGCATCGCCAGTATGGTTGCCTGTATTAAAATTATAGGTATCACCCGATGTTAACCTAATGCGAGAGACAAAATTATAAATTACGGCCTGTCCGCAACTTACTTGAAGCCGATCAGTACTGGATGTTTCTTTGGTGATATAAACTTCATAACTGCCATCTACAATACCCAAACCATCGCTTGTCACAAATAGTGACGTTGCTTCACTGGCTGCAATACCAATGATATTGTTAGCCTGATGGGTCATAAATACCAATAGCCGACCCATGCGGTTGCGTTCATAAAAGTGTGAGTCGTTTATGCTATGACGCAATACTGGTATGTTTACAATACCTGCTGAGAAATTTATGCTGTCATGACAATAATCAGTCACGACCTGATCAGATTCAGCTCCAAGAACTCCATCGGGGTCATAAATAAACTCAGATAGTAATGCCATACCAGCTGAGGCTCCTCCAATAACAGCGCCTTTGTCATGCACGTGCTGAAGTGCTGATTGTACTAAGGTACCAGACCACTTGTTGAGATAATCACTCTGATCACCTCCTGCAATCCAAACAAATTCTGCACTGCGTATTGCCCAGTCTGTATAGGCTTCGTTAGTTTTACTTGTGTATCAATCACTAAGGTCGTAACTGAATCAGCATTCATTAAGTTTTGCAAATAGGAGTTATAGCCATCATTACCAGAGGTTCGCAGCACAACAACATCCATACCAGATCCTACATGATTGGTCACTCGATTGCTGAAGGCTACATCTACATCAGCGCCTCCTCCCATCAATAGTGTAGCCCCGTTGCCAGCATTTAAATTGCCACAGACATCGACAGGATTTCCTACTGAAGGTGCTTGTAAATTTTTGGGTTTGATTGGAATATTTCCATATCCACAATCAAAACTATTTGAAAAAATAATATCATCTACTGGGGTTAAGTTTAATGTTGCATCACTTAATGAATCAGTCATATGTATGCCTGCATCAGCACCTTTAAGTCCATTAAAAAGCCGATCTATTTTTGAAGTATCTGAATAGGTTGAAAATGAAATAAACCCACAAAACAGGCTTAAAATAAAAGTCGATTTTACTTTTTTATTTTTGGAATTTTCAATTTTCTTTGCATTGTTAAAGTTTAATTAATTGCTGATAGTTGATATCGCTGTTAAATTTACAGCCTCAAATTGGGTTAAATAATTAAATTTCATTTTAAACTTTTTAAATCACAATTGCCAATGATGTCAGTCATAATGAAATGAGTCATTGCAAATTGAAAATAATGCCTTAAATACATGTGAACGTTCTTTTTAAATTTCAGATTTTAATGTCATGACTTCAGATAAAATAAAAATCACCACATATGACTATTATGAAGCTGCTTTAAATTCTGGATTTGCAATGGGTTTATTTGTAGCTCTTTACTATATTATTCATAGTTTAATGAATTCAACTCAAAACTTCATCCCAATTATTCTGTCTGGCATTCTGATCTTAGGATTTTGTTGGGTAATCGGCATATTATTTTCTGCGATTTTACTTCTTCCTTTACGCCCTATTTTTAGAAAGACACCCAGAGTAATTTCCTGTCTAATTTTCACCTTATCAGGAATTATCATACCCAATATGTTGCTTCACAAATTTAACCAAATATTTGACTACGAACATCATGTATATTCATCTATAGAAACAATAATATTGATTTCATCAATTGGTTTGTTCGGCGCATTAACTGCTTGGTATACATTACTTTTTGAATTTAAAGAAAAAAAATATTCTTAAAGAGACCTTTGCTTGATTATGAAGGATTGAGAAAAAGATTTAAAAATGTGTCAATCAAGGCACGAAATGCAGCCTAATAACTAGTTATTAGCAAATTTTGAAACGCAGAGTGATG
>JBGCFT010000065.1:0-6906 GCA_045107085.1 Marinicellaceae bacterium
CCATCCTTGTAGATTATGAACTGGGCTCACTGTATAACTTAATGTGCCTTGAGCATGTCCACCAACAACATTAGTCGCTTTAATGGCCGATTGCATATTTCGTACATCATTCATAGCATCAAAGATTCTAAATACTTCAACACCATTGGCATAAGCTCTTTCTACAAATTTTTCTACCAAATCATCTGCATAGTGTCTATAACCTAAAATATTCTGTCCGCGAAACAACATTTGTTGTTTTGTCTTTGGCATGACTTTTTTTAATTGACGTATGCGTTCCCATGGGTCCTCACCTAAGTAACGAATACAAGAATCAAAAATTGCTCCTCCCCAAGATTCAATCGACCAAAAACCAATTTCATCTAATACTGGAGCTATCGGTAACATGTCCTCAATGCGCATTCTTGTAGCTAATAATGACTGGTGTGCATCTCTTAAAACGAGTTCAGTAATACCTAAGGGGTGTTTATTTTTTGTCATGTTTGGAATCCTATTTTTGGTGATGTTTTTTTCTATACTGGCTTACCGCAGCTGAAATGGCTGCTATGACTGCAGTATTTTCTTGCTGAGTTGAGGGTTTATTTGATTTGAGTTGTGAATCTGGAAATCTTTTAGCTAAAGGGGTTATAAAAAAATGTATAACAACAATTAATAAACTTAAGAACGCAAATACAAAACCCATACCTACAAACAATAATGTTGCCGCTTGTGAAAATAAATGATTAGAAATTTCGATCTCAGTCATGTTTTTTTATACTTGTATTGATACTAAGATTATATTCATATCTTTTAACTAACAGCAACTAATTAATGAAATAAAAAAACTATTAACTCAAACACAACCATTAACAATGTAAATATTTACTCAAGACCCCTCTAGGTCTGCTCTCTTATCATCACATTGTCTTTATTTGTCCTCAGACTGACAAAAAATATACATAAAACACTCATAATGTTAATGAAATGTTAAACACTGCAATATTTACACTGTATATTAGATAACGCTAAAATAAGTCTTGCAATTTATATTAATTAATGTTGATATACGACCATGCACAACGATTTCATTGTTATGCATGACTTATTCTCCTCTTTTTGAATGAGTCAAAGAATTGGTTTTCCCCAATCAATTTTTATGTTATTTTACCCAGTAGCTGATGTTACTGGGTTTTTTTTTGGTTTTTCACAACCCATTATTAATCTTTTAAAATGCAGACAAAAATACACCCTTAAAAATTATTTGCAGATTATTAAATAAATTAATAATATCCTTATTGGTAATTGTTATAATTCAACAATGTTGCACAAACCCTCATTTTTTAAATATCCCTTTAGTTGGTTAACTTATTGTTTAATTTGGCTACTTTCTCAACTTCCCTATACTATTTTAGTTTTTATTGGCAAGGTCTTTGGAAAAATAATACAGTTTCTTATGGCATCAAGAAAAAAAGTCGTGCGCATTAATTTAAATTTATGCTTTCCGAAGTTAAAACCAACAAATTTGAAATCTCTTATCAATAAAAACTTTTCTGAATTAGGAATCATGTTTACACAAACACTCAAGACTTTTCTTGGGTCTACAACTAGAATTGAATCTACTGCTATTATAAATGGGCAAGAACACATTGATGCCTGTTTATCGAATAATCAAGGCGTTCTGCTTGTCGCAGGACATTTCACTGCCTTGGATATGGGCGGTAAAATTCTCTGTAAAAAATATCCTATAGCAGGAATGTACCGTCCACACAAACATCCTCTGGTTGAATATATTGTAACAAAATCTCGCTTAAAATATGCAACTCATATGTTTAAAAGAGATGAATTACGCCCTATTTTAAAACACCTTAAAAGTGGAGGAATTTTGTGGTATGCTCCAGACCAAGACTATCGACGTGGGCAGTCAGTATTTGTGCCTTTTTTTGGAAAAAAAGCCTCAACCATTACGGCAACTCATCAACTGGCTCGCTTATCAAAATGTAAAGTGTTATTTTTTCATGTTCAAAGAAATAACTCACAGCCGTTCTATACTCTCACTATTTCACCACCTTTAGATAATTTTCCAAGCAAAGATCCAATCCATGACACAAAGCGTGTCAATCAGGGCATTGAACAAATGGTCAAGATAAATCCTGCAGAATATTTATGGATGCATAAACGCTTTAAAACCAATCCAGAAGGTGAAAAAAATCCTTATGATCAAAAGTAATTTGTTGGCTATTTAAAGTCAAATAAATGCGTATCTGCTAAATGCGAAGGCACAACATTGTTCATGGAGCGGGCTATATTTTCAATTCTTCCAGGATTAATTTTTTCCCAATCTTGCAACATCATTTTTAAGGCTTGACGTTGTAAATTATCTTGAGATCCGCAAAGATTACATGGAATGATAGGATAATTGGCCTGTTTTGCATAAGTTTCTATGTCCTTTTCAGCGCAGTAAGATAACGGGCGTATCACTGTATTTTTGCCATCATCTGAAAATAGTTTTGGAGGCATTGATTTTAATTTCGAACCAAAAAACATATTTAAGAACAAAGTTTCAACTCTGTCATCACGGTGGTGGCCTAAAGCAATTTTATTGCATCCATATTCTTGAGCGAACCCATACAAAATTCCTCTTCGCAACCGCGAACATAGTCCACAAGTTGTCTTTCCTTCTGGAATAATTGATTTAACAATACTGTATGTATCTTGTTGAATAATGTGATAGTTAACGCCTAATTCATCTAAATAAGAAGGCAAAATATGTTCAGGAAAACCTGGCTGCTTTTGATCTAAATTAACTGCCAGAAGTTCAAATTTAATAGGCGCTTTCTTTTGTAACAAGAGCAGCATATCCAGCATCGTATAGGAATCTTTACCTCCTGATAAACACACCATAATCTTATCGCCAGATTCAATCATGTTGAAATCCGCAATTGCTTTACCAGTTAAACGTTTTAATTTTTGCTGGATTTTTGTGGGCTTAGTATCCACTTGTTGATTTATTGCTTGCATGTGCTATATTGTATATTTCATGGGTTGGAAGTAAATAAAACAAGTGCAAGAGTTTGAAATTAATAGCTTAGAATTACAATTACTTGAATTAAAAAGTGAACACCGTGATTTGGATGCCATAATTCATGAGATGATTGATTCTCATCACCCGGATCAATTACGCGTTAAAAGATTAAAAAAACGTAAACTAAGACTCAAAGATAGCATAATAAGATTAGAAAGTTTATTAATTCCTGACTTGGATGCTTAAAACTTATACCACTGGTTGATTGACCGTATACTTGCCAAGTTGACTGATTAATCTTTCATAACAAGTCAGTTTTAAATAAATGACTTGCAGACATTTGCTCTTTTGGGTTTTTGAAAAATTTTTACAGACGGCATCTTAATTGTGGAAAACACAGTCTAATTTTCCGTTATTAGCAAATTTATCAATAATGAGCAGATTATTTTTAAACTTTTTGGCTTAATCCACGAATCTTGTATAGGGCTCTATTGTATAATCACCCAAAAGAAGGTTGATACATTGGAATATTAAATGGTTTCGATTGAATAGTTGTATCCAGTATCGATTGAGCACTTGTCACGCAAGAGCCACAATTTGAGCCAACATTAAGTTTTTGGTTTAAATCTTTAATAGTTTGCGCTCCATCTTTGATAGCGCGTTTTATTTGTTTGTCTGTGACGGCGTTGCAAATACAAATATACATTTATTATTTAATGATAATGAGAATGATTATCATTATATTAAAAACATAAGAACTGTCAATACAAAAAGAGATAAAAATGAAAATTGATAATAATAATAATCAACTGCATAATAAATTACTTAAATTATCATTAACAATGATTAACCAATATTTTCTACATGCTCGAATGCTAGAAGATTGGGGGTTCAATGAACTGGGAAACAAAAACTATAAGTTTTCGATTCAAGCAATGAAAGAGTCAGATAAAATTATCAAACGTATTTTGTTTCTTGAAGGACTACCAAATCTGCAAGCCTTGGGAAAACTTAATATTGGAGAGGATGTAGCAGAAATTTTATCCAGCAACCTAAATATGGAGCTTGAATTTCATGCCATGATTCAACATGTCATTTCTGAAGTAGAACTCAATCAAGATTATATCAGTCGCGATCTTTTAAATGAATGTCTTGAGGATTGTGAAGAAAGAATTGATTATTTTGAAACCCAAATCCATATTTCTCAAAAAATTGGTACCAAAAACTACCACCAATCTATTATTTAGGAAAAATACCATGAAAGGCAATACAAAAGTAATCAACCAACTGCAATATTTATTAAAAGGTGAACTGGCAGCAAGAGATCAGTATTTTATTCACTCTCGTATGTATGAGGACTGGGGCTTAACTAAACTGTATGAACGAATCAATCATGAAATGGAAGAAGAAACAGATCATGCTGATCAAATTATTAAAAGATTACTGTTCTTAGAAGCAGCACCAGATATTACCAAACGTGGTGAACTAAATGTAGGCAATGATCTGCTCTCATGTTTGCAAAGTGACCTGGATCTTGAATATAAAGCTGCTAAAGATTTAAAAGACACCATTAAAATATGTGAGGCTGAAGGCGACTTCATTACTAGAAAAATGTTGACACTTCAATTAGAAGATACAGAAGAAGACCATATGTATTGGCTAGAAAAACAAATGTTGCTGATAAAAAAGATGGGCCAAGAAAACTATCTTCAATCACAAATATAAATGATTTAAGAGTGATGATTAAATGGTTAATCATCACTGAACGACAAATCAAGTTAAGGGTGAATGATTCAAATACTTGAAATCAATTTCCCTTAAAACTGCAGCGCACAAAAATGCTGACTTCAATAGTTCTGTTTAAAATTGATAAAAACTACTGATATCAGCCCAAATTTTTAATAACTTGTCTCTTTACGTGGGCTTCAATTCTTATCCAGTCACCCAACACTCAATTCATTATAGTCAGCATGTATTTTTTAATTTCAAAATAAAAATTAACTATTTGTTGCAAATGATAATGATTATCATTAAGATTAAGACTTGGTAAATCCCTCGGTTATCAATTAAGTTAAGCTGTAAAAAAATGCCAAGGTGTCATTTCTACTTCACTCCTTATAAGTAATGTCATCTTGGTGTTTTTATTTTTTTAAACCCATTTAATACATGAGACAACATGAATACAAACTACTATGAACTAACAATTAAAGAGACTGAAAACCAAATGTTTTTAGAAATAAGTCTATCGCATAATGTCAAAAGAAAATGGTATGGAAAATTCTCAGAAATAATTTATCATAATGCCATCAAGAAATTTAACTCATTCAGTTATGATCAAAACTCCATGAAGCTGACCAAACAACAAATGCAGCTATTTTTTGCAGAAGTCACTTCTATATATCAGAAGGCTGTTTTCCAATTAAAAATAGATAAAGATCTTGTCAAATATAAGATACCACATCACTTATGGAATACAACTGAGTTTATTTTATTTCAGATTCGAATCAATTCACTGCATTTATCTTATGAAAATCTACTGAGTTTTTATCTTGAGGAACACAATAATTTTAAAGTCATCGAATTTGAAAAATCATTGGATCTCTTAATAGAATACAATTTAATTCAAAACATACTAACAGAAGATCACCAACAATTTTTTGATAAAAACACACAGCCGCACGACCATATCTATTTCAAAAAATATAACAAACTAATTGATTGCACGATTGAAATGGCTCAATTATTATTAAAGCCACAAAACATCAAAGTAAGTCACCAAGTTAATTCAAACATATATTATATCAACAGTGAACTCTATTAAAACCTGAATCTAAAACCACTTAATCAAGATAAAATACCAACAATATTTTATATAAAGTATTTTATATCTGTCGATTTCTAAATTCACTACTTTAAAAAAATATCATTATTTTTATACAAACAAACAGTAAAAAAAGATAAATACAGTAGAATACCCCAAATCATTGCGCCCGTAGCTCAGCTGGATAGAGTGTCGCCCTCCGAAGGCGAAGGTCACAGGTTCAAATCCCGTCGGGCGCGCCAATTTATAATATTTTAATAACTAATTAAATCATCTCTACTGGCGATGCGGTTACTTGACTACTTATAATCTATTAAATTGATAACTAATGGCTATTTCATGTCAATTGGGTTTCGGTGTATATAAGCATTATATACGCATCTTTATCAACTAAGATGGCCTTGTATCTGCCTCTAAACAACGAACCATCTGTTTTCTTCAAGCGATTATGTGCCTGATTATAGACTCCATTAAATTTTCGCATAATTCGAGATAAACTTGCATGAGGTGTTTCAAATAACATGTGATAATGATTACTCATTGAACAATAATAATGAATAATACATCCGAAATGTTCATGAGCATCTTTTAATATATCAATAAATATTTAATAGTACTTTTCATCATAAAATATAGTCTCGCGACCTCTTCCACGATTCATTTCATGGTAAAAAGCATTTTCAAACTCTAATCTTGGTTTTCGTGGCATTGGTTCTATATAACAAAGTATAATAAGAAAAGTGACTTGACCCCCTACTGCCAAAATATCCAGGAGGTGTTGATGAATATTGTGGCCCTTTTTAGATTTTATCGGATTATACAAATCTTAAATATGAATTAATATATTAGATTATCATCAAAAGTTAGCTTTGTGTTTTTTTTAACACGAAGAATTAATGGTTTCTCTTTAGGGATATCAAAATTATCTATTAGTTATTCAAGCAAAAACTAAAAGGACACACGCCTGTAGGAATTATCAGACATCACAAAAATCAGTTTGCCTACATTAAAATTGCTGGATATTTTGTAAAATAGAGTCTTTCAAGGAGAAACTAATGACTTTAGCAAGGAAACAACTCATATC
>JBGCFT010000066.1:0-6117 GCA_045107085.1 Marinicellaceae bacterium
CCACCTTCGTGATCATAAACTGTGGTAATTCTGCATCTGTTAAGAGATTGGTTGCTGGTCAAGTCTCCTACTTCTGTGATTTTTTCAATAACACGGCCTTGAGAATCGGCTATTTGAATGGTCGAGTAGGCCTCACTTATATTGGCATATGGTTGAGTAGAAACCTCTAGTATGCCCATGGGATTAGTAATATTGATGACCGAGTTGGTTTGGCCTAAGGAGTGCCAAGTTTTTGTCAGCACTGCATTGTTGGCATTGTCATAAAAAGTCAGTGATTGGGGTTGCCCATTTTGTCTTTGTTCTAATGCATAGATTAATTTTGGAACACCTTGAGTGATGAACATTTCATCGCTATAAGCATCATATTTTCCACTGCTGTTTAAGTTGCTTATGTGACTCTTCACTTCAGCTTGTGCTGTGTCACAAAAACCCGTGTCTAGGCAGTTAATCATCGATGTGATTGATTCAGGATTTTTTACCGTTTCACCAGAGCTGATGCCAGTATCAGCCACTTTTTGTGATGTGTTGAATCCAAATGAATCATAAACATTATCCAGTTGAATATTATCAGGTGTGATGGTTTGTTTGACCTGTCCTGTGGTTATATCATAAACAAAATCTGTCTCTAATATTTTGTTATCGACTCCTGTTGGTTTTTTGATGCTGACTGGAAAATATTTATCAGCCGAATATTCGGTTGTGACTATTCTATCTGTGACTTGCAAATCGTTATCTATGGCTTGGGTTTTTACTTGTGTTATGTTACCAAAGGCATCGTAAGAAAAAACATTTCTACTTAAGTCATTGGTATTGATGTCACTGTTACAATCCTCAGATAATGTTGTACCGATTTTGGTCAGTTGACAATCCAGTTTTCTTAATGCATCGTTTGTTCCATTTTTCCAAATAAATTTACTGATGGTCTCATGCGCATTAGTTAAGTTTGAATTGGCATCAGGTATTGATTCATCTTGAATGGTCTTTGTAACGCTTGTAGTATCGAGTTTATCAATCCACCAATCTGTCACAGATGAATAATCGTATGTATTAGTGGTTTTAGATTTTTCTGTTTTTGACCCAATTGTGACTGCACCTTTAATATAGATGGTTTGGATTTCAGATTTTTGCTCTAACACATTGCCATAGTTGTCATGAGTCATTTCACTTTTAGTAATTGATGTGGGTGAAGGTGAAGGTGACTGCGATGAAAGATGGTTGAGTTCATAATTTCTTGTTTCTTTTGTGAATAAAGGATAATAAACCACATCGCCTGTGACAACTGATAAATCATAGCTTGAACCACAGGAATTAACACTTTCATCTGATTGATCTCTATAACAATAGCTTTGCTCAGATATTATTGTGTCATCAACTATTGTACTTTTGACTTTTGTTAGGCTTTTTTGGAGTTTGCCCGCCAATGGAAATATCTGATGGAATGTCGATTCTGTCTGCGTCTGATAGATTAAAGAGTCTGAGTTATCTGGAACTGATTGAATAGAAATTTTTCTAAAGCCTTGAAATCCTCTGCCTTGATTATTGTAGACTGCTTCTTGATAGGCATAGTTATTAACGGCATATTTATCTTCTTGGTTGCTTGCATCAGAATTATACAAATTAGTGGATTGGCGCATTTGTGACACGACATACATTGATGAGTTAAAATAAAAGTGCGAGTCTTGTGCTCCGACTTCATTAATATAACCATCACAATTGACTTGAATACCAGTACAACCATCGCCTCTTTCAGGCAAGGAATACAATGGGAAATCATCTTCTCTGTCTATCAATTTTGCAGAAATGGGGTGATAATCCCATGAAATCCATTGGCCTGTTTGGTGTTTAGTCACACTGGCTAGCATATTAGGCATTTCAGCAATGTGTTGTGCTGCTAACGGTCTTCCATAATCAAATAAATTGCTGTAATCATCATTGCCTTGATCATTAATGTCTGCAACATTCCAACTGCCTGCTCTAATGGCATCTTGGTTAAGTAAAAAATTATCTTCTTCTTGATCAAGTATAATATTTTTACAATACTGGCTTCCAAATATACAACCAATAGTAGTTGTATTATCAGAAATTCCATCGCCTGTTAAGTCTGCTACTGAACCAGAATATAACTGTTTATAGATTCCTGTATCTTCAGATAACGTCAGTTTCAATTGATTGCTGCCATTGACTTTAAGTAAATCAAATTTAATCGCATTGAAACGGTAGACACCTTTGTCAGCTAATGCACCTGAGTGGCCATAATTGGCCTCATTATATATATCTACTGCAATGCCTGAACCACTAATTCCTTGATAACCAATCAATTGGTTGCCATTGTATGAACAAGCACTCACTAGTTCAATATTTCCCCCCGCTTGTGCAGCTCTATTTAACCCAATGTAGGCTCGGGCCTCATCTTCAAAAAAATCAACAAAGCCTGGTTCTATAACTGAATAATTCGGTTGAGTAAATTCTGTATACGGATAAAAACTGGCGTTATATAAAGCGGGATCAAAAAACAATTCTTCAGCCAGTTCAGAATCAAGCGAACTATTACGAGGAATTAGATTTTGAATTTGACAAATCTGTAAATTATTCACTGGATCTGTACAATCTGACGATCCACTGGCACTAAAATCATTTGTAGTAGGATTCGTCACAGAATTAACTCGGTGAATTGTATTAACTCTGAATGTACTACAATGGTTAAAGACCATGTTTTTAGGTTTGGTCGGTTGGGGTTCACCAATTTCTGAAGTCACTGGATCAGCAAATGTAATTTCAGGGATGCCATCAGAATCAATGTCTTCAAATTTATTGGCGGCCCTAAAATGTGGGTTACATTTTCTTGCCAATGTTGATGCAGTATTTGTAGTAGAATTTACATAAAGACCATTGACTTTTTTACATTCAAAGTCTCGTTCAAACATGGCATTATTAGCTGGAGAATTAATATCTGAATCAAAATTCTGATCAAATAAAATGCCGTTAAAACCATTTTCATCAAAATATCCACCACCTTGGTTAAGTCTGACTTTCCAAGATTTAACTAAGGAAGAGTCTGAACCAGTAAACGATGTTCGGTCATAATAAACAAAATCTTTTAGCCCGTCTGCATTGACATCAGTTAAGTGGTAAGCTTTTGTATAACTAATTCCTGCATCCAATATGTTACAATCTTCGGTTGTCTGAACTCCACCAGTATCGCGAGTACATGTAAAATTGGATAGTCCAAGATCTTTGAGCTCTCTGGAATGAAATACTAAGTCATTGCTTTCATCAATCGTACCAAAATATATTTTTTCACTCAAAGGATCGGTCAATCGGTCATACTCATTAAAAAGAGCAACAGAACCCCATCTCTTGATGAAAATATCAGGATAACCATCGCCATTATAATCATCTATATCATTAACACTGTCCCAAATATAGTCCCAAATATCTACCTCTCTTTCCCTGTCAACAAATGGTTCTAGGTCGTCAATGACAATTCTTGAATTGCTGATATCAAAATTAACAGCATTGTTTTGGCAGGGTTGTGTTCCACAATCTGTAATGTTTTGAAATAGGATAATTTTGGCATATTCAATTTTGCAATCAGCTGGAGGAATGTTTGGCGTATCTCCAAAGTTACAAATGTTAGTACTATTGGGAATGTTATTAAACTTTGGTGTGGCATAAACAAATAAATCTGAATCTCCATCTTTGTCATAATCACTGAAATAAAATTGTGTTTTTTGACTATCGGCTATGACGCTTAACCCTGAATTGGTATTTGAGCTTATTTCAGAGTTAACTTTTGCTAATAGATTACTAGCAACTGTAGTATTGACATTAAAATAGTTGCCAATATTTCCTTCGCTTACTTCTTCAAAAATTGTAGGAAGTGTTTTAGCATTAATCCAACTGTATAATCCTTGTGAATCAAATAAATCTGTATAACCGTCATTATTTAAATCGGTTGATCCATAGACGCGTGAATTGTAACCAAAAGAATTGAATGTTGGTAAGTTTATCTTAAGTTTTACTTGATTGTTTTCATCAAAGAAAAACAAACTTCTTTTGGAACCATTTCGAGATGTGGCTAAATAATCCTTTATACCGTCTCCATTGTAATCATGGCTAATTTGTGCCCTTCCTAATAGTTCAGCATTTTCATCACCAACTATATTTTGATTGCTTATGTTATCAATTTTTGAATAATGAAAATTATTTTCAGTTTTATCCAGCCATGCAGTATCTGACCATTGATCATCTGTCCAACTTAAATCGAGTAATTCTCTAGTGGCGTAATCAGTGCCAGAAATAAAGGTTGACTCATCTATTTTGCTGAGCAATAAGTCACCATTTGATTTAGATGCTTGATAAATAAAATCGTAACGTCGATCATGAATTGCTCGGCTGGGAACATAGGTTTCTATGGCAACTAATTTTTGGGTTCTCTCTGTTTTTTCTCCAAAATTATAGCTAATTTTATAATCAGACAATCCTCCATTATCTGCAACCCGATCTGCGTATTCAAAGTGAACTCTTCTGGTGCCATCAAAGACTCCGTTTTTACCTGTGTATTTTATATCATTAACAAGTATTTCATTTTCGCCAAATGTCAGATAATCATAGCCGATGTTGTTTCCAAACGAATCTTCTTCTGAGATTAAATACCATGTTGTTTGCTGTGATTGCAGTTGTTGGTATTTGTTGATTCTTCCTGATTTGGTTTTTACCGTAAAACCTGATGCAGTTTTAAAAACTTGCACAAAACTGTCTTGTTCTGTTTTATAGTGCTTTACTGTGACACTGTTACTATTAGAATCTGAATTTTCCCAATAACTGACATTATAAGCATTCTCTGGATTATTAAGCTGGCTTTTGTCAGTGGGCAATGTCGCACCATTAACTAGCATTAATCGCTGCCCATCTAAACACAATCTATCGGTATCATCTAAGGTTACAGATCTGCCATTGCCATCTTGAGCAAAAGTTTGCGGACAACGGTAAATACTTGATCCAATGGAGACTGACCAACCCACTCCCATGATACCATTACCGCCTTTTGATGAGTAATTAACTGAAACACTGGGTGTCATCCCATTTCTACCAGGTGGTATGACTAATGGCAACTGATAAGTCGCAGCACCACCGGAAACGCCACCTGATCCCGGTATAGGTCCAGCACCGGGATTGTGGGCTTGTATTTTTGAGTCTAAAATCACAACCGTTTGATCGTTTTGTTTGTCAACTTCAATTAATGCATCTGGATCTATTTTTGGATCAGGATAAGTACAGTTATCAGCTTGAGTACAAGCTTCGTAAACTAATTGTGATGATTCTGCAATCGTAATGTATTGATAATTTCCTGAAGCATCTTGTTCATATGATTGACGTCTCAATTGAAAATCATAAGTTCCTGGTAATAAGTCTTTGCATTGATGCGTACTGACTAATTTTGCTGTGGGTGGGGTTTGTAAACACTTGATTTGACTTAAGTTTGGCTCTAATAATGTAAAATCTTGCATAGAATCATGCTTAAAGAAGATTTTAAGAGGTAATTGACTGGCAGCATCATCTGTATACCAGTTTAAATCAACTCGACAATGTCCCATGGAATCAGGGTTACATGTATTGGATATAACAGTTTCTGCTTCATCATCAAAGTGTGTTACGCCTCTAAAATTCTTTAAGTTGAAACCAATGTGATTGACATTAGCAATTTTAGTCATCGTCAGTAAAGTTGAATCCGTTCCAGTCTTTGTGTCGCTGCTTCCCAATGATTGAGTAAATGTCCTTTCTGCATTTGTGTGTTCTGCATCAATATCTAACCAAAATTTAGCTTGCTTATATTGTTTGAAACTTGAGTTGGTATTGTCTGCAAACAACCTTCCTGCAGCTGCTAAAAATTCAACCCCATACCATTCAACATCTGGTTTATAACCTAATGGATTAAATCCGCCATCTAGCTTAGAGTTAAAATTAAATTCAGCGCCTTCTATGAATCCAAATTCATTCTCTCCGGTCGTACCATTAATGTACTCATCAAAATAACCAGTTACAGGAACACTACACGGATCTCCACAAGTTTGTGACATGAGCCAAAAGGGTTCTCCTGCATCATCATAAATAAAG
>JBGCFT010000067.1:0-28927 GCA_045107085.1 Marinicellaceae bacterium
AAATGCTTTGATCAAACGTTGGTCTAAAGAATTATCTGAAGATGTCGGCGATGAGTGTTTATATGATGTGTCTTGTGCTGTTGAGAAAAAGTTATGGGATGAAAAAAGAATCTTCCCAAATGCTGACTTCTTCCATGCCTCGGCTTATCACTTTATGGATATACCAACTCCATTGTTTACCCCAATATTTGTGATGTCACGCATCACTGGCTGGGCTGCTCACGTGATGGAGCAACGCGCTAATAACAGAATCATCCGTCCAAATGCAGATTATGTTGGAGTAGGGCCAAGACAAGTGCAACCGATCTCACAACGATAACCTCTGTAAGGGCACCCCCCTGTGATTGCCCTTCTTTGAGTAAATGTAGAGGCGCCCAACTTGGGCGTCCAATTCATAATGCATTCTAGATTTATCAATCAGTAAGCACTGCGTTATAGTAAATTTCACTAACAAAATGATAGAATTAACTGTTTTGTTTATTTTTTCGATTACAATTAAACTATTATTTAGTTATGGCCATAGGATGTATGTTTAATGAAAAATCTAGTTCTATTTTTTATTTTGATTTCATTTTATTTTAATTGCTCATATGCTAGCAATTCGGATGTTGATGAAGCTTATGAAAAATGGGTGGAGATCCTAGATAAACAATTATGGATTGTTAAGAAATACGAATCTGATTTATATACTAAAATATTAAAAGGTGTTCTTAACGATCTTACAAATGGCAGCACTGATCAGAATCTAATGTGGAACGTTCTTAAAAAACAAGAACCATTAATGGATAAATATATAGTAACAGCTCCACTAGAGATATTGGATGAATTTCATAATAAAGAAATCGCCAAAATGGATTATTTAATTAAAAAGAACAGAATTGAGTGTCTAGAGATTTATTTTTCTGAATCAAATTCAATTTTTAATGCTTTAAAGTTAATTCCATTGGAAATACGTGATATTCGAAAAATACTTGAAAAAGCAATTCTTTCATCAAAATCTGGTTATAAACCCAAAATAGACCTTGAAAAGGGTGAATTAAATTATTCTCAACTTATACAAGTTATAGCCAATAAATATGGTGCTGAATTTAATATGGCAATTGATAAACCATCAACAGTTCGTTCGTGTGAAATACTTAATGAGATTGATAAAATGGTATCAAAATTGGATGAAATAAAAAGAGAAAACGTACTTAGATATTTATACACTCCAGATTAAATGATATTTCTTTCTAGAGATAATTTATCGTATTTGTTCAAACCATAAATAATTTTCACATTAGATTTTAATTAAACCAAACATTTTCATACTTGTATCAAGCTAGAAAACTATATTCAGCATTATGAGCAGTGATCATTAAAAAATCTTATATGTTCTTATTACATCTATTGCAAATATTAAGACCGTTTGTTTAATAAGTAACATCAGGAATACAAACATTCCCTTCCATCAAGACCCTAGTACTGCGGCTCATAATCACTTTTTCGGCTTTCCATTCACCATTGATTTGATTAACTTCTGCGCCGACTTTTAACGTGCCTGATGGGTGACCAAAACGCAGGGAGTTGCGTTCTCCACCGCCTGCAGCTAAATTAATCAACGTTCCTGGAATCGCTGAGGCTGTTGCAATCGCTACCGCAGCGGCTCCCATCATGGCATGGTGCAATAATCCCATGGATAAGGCACGTACATTGATATCAATATTATCACTTTTTATTTGTTTGCCACTGGAAGATGTGTAAGATTCTGGCGGTGCTAAGAATGCCACTTTGGGCGTGTGTTGTCGTGTTTTTGCTTCATCAATTTCATTAATCAATCCCATTTTAATCGCACCATAAGCACGTATGGTTTCAAACATTTCTAATGCTTTTGTATCTCCATTAATATCTCCTTGTAACTCTGTTCCTTTATAACCTATATCTTTAGCATTAAGAAAAATGGTAGGAATGCCTGCGGTAATCATGGTGGCATGAAAGGTACCAACGCCTGGTACTTCTAGCTCATCTACCAAGTTGCCTGTAGGGAATAAAGTCTCGTCGCCCACTGGTTTGACAAATTCAATCTTGACTTCGGCAGCAGGAAAAGTTACGCCATCTAGTTCAAAGTCACCGGTTTCTTGTACTTGACCATTGGTTATTGGCACATGCGCTATTATGGTTTTTTTGATGTTCGCTTGCCAAATGCGCACCACAGCAATGCCATTTTCTGGTATGCGTGATGAATCTACCAACCCATTGCTGATGGCAAAAGAACCGACCGCAGCGGTTAAGTTGCCACAATTGCCACTAAAGTCGACAAAAGCTTTATCAATCGCTACTTGTCCAAACAAATAGTCAACATCATGATTTGGCTCAGAACTTTTTGAAAGTATTACTGTTTTACTGGTACTAGATGTAGCTCCTCCCATTCCATCAGTTTGTTTGCCATAAGGATCAGGACTACCAATGACTCGTAACAAAAGGTTATCACGTGTTTCACCTGAGACTTGAGCTGTTTCAGGTAAATCAGATAATTTAAAGAAGACACCCTTAGATGTTCCACCACGCATATACGTTGCAGGTATTTTTATTTGGGGTTTGAATGCTTTCATAATACTCTCAATATTTTTTAGATACTATTATATAGTTTATTGATAAATTATTTCCAAAATTGATTATATATATTAGAAGGAAGTTTTCCTTTCTCAACTTTTTCAACTTTACCTTTTAAGTAATTAAGTTTTATTATTTTTAAATCGTGGTTAAAAGTATAACTATAAGGTTTTTCACCAGAAACATAAAACCAAACATACTGATCATCTAATATAAATTTGCTGTTATAGCTTCCATCAAACTGATTTAAAATATTGCCTTGTAAATCTAATAAATAGGTTTCATACTCACAATGACCACCTCTTGAGTGTTCGTTTACTTGTTGTAGTATAAACCTTTTCCCAGGAAGATCTATCAAGTGCTTGGCCATTAGCATAGCGTAACCACCATAAATGCTGTTAAAAGATTTTTGCCATTTGTGTTTTCTAGATTTTCCCGTACTTGTTAATAAACATCTATTCAAATGGCCCTGTTTCACTTCAGATATTTGTAACTGGCAATTCTTTTTATTTATTTTTTGTGTTTTATTTAGGATTGTCATTATTGTGTATATCGACTATGTGAAACTTTCTTTTAAGTATTTATCAATTGCGTTGTTATGTTTGTGATTGTCAAAACTGTTTTCACAATAACAATAAAGCATCCCTTTATAGTTCATACCAAGATAGTTAAAACTATTGATAAAGGTTTCTTCAAAACTGCGTTCTGGTTTAGGTGATGCACCTGTAGAAATAATTGAAGTGTCTTTTTCTCTTAGCTGGCGCCCCAATTCTTTTTTCACATGCAATAAATCAGAAATTCTATCAAAAAATACCTTCATTTGTGCTGTCATGCTGTACCAATACACAGGTGATGCAAAAATGATATGGTCGTACTTTATTAGTTTTTTAACAAGGGGAACAAAATCATCGCCCATGTTTTTATGGTCATAATCGAAAGGACTTATACTGTAATCATTAAGGTTTATAACATCAATATCAGCTTGTTGAGCTGTATGATCTACCAATTGTTGAGTATTTCCATTTGTCCTAGATGTTGACAATAGTATGACTGTGTTATTCATTTTTACATTTTATATAATGAAAAAGAATAGTGGTGATTATTATTTTAGTTTCAAGTCACTTTACTTCATTAAAAAAGCCAACTTAAAAGTTGGCTTTTGATTTTGTAAATGTGAAAAAGTATTATCTTTTTCTTTGAAGGTTCTTTTTCAATCGACTTAGCGCTTGTATTTGAGCGACGGCTTTTGCCAGGTCTGCTTGAACCATAGCAAGATCGTGTTTTTTATCTGAATCCTTTAATAAACGTTCTGCTTCTTCTTTGGCTTGTATAGCAGCGGCTTCATCAATGTCTTCTGCTCTTGTAGCCGTGTCGGCTAGAACAGAAACTAAATACGGTTGTACTTCTAGTATTCCGCCAGAAACATAATAGAACTGATGACTGCCATCTTTCATTTGTACACGCACTTCACCTGCTTTCAATAATGTAATTAAGGGCGCATGACGAGGAGCAATGCCTAGTTCGCCTTCAACACCTGAAGCAAATACCATGTACACTTCTCCTGAGAAAATCTCATTTTCAGCACTTACGATGTCACATTGTATAGAGTTCATTTCAATCTCCTATGGATTTATTAATTGCAATTAAGCTGCTTTATCTTCCATAGTTTTTGCTTTTTCAATCACTTCATCGATTGAACCTGCCATATAGAATGCTTGCTCTGGTAAGTGATCGTATTCGCCTTCAACGATGCCTTTAAAGCCACTGATGGTTTCAGCTAAGGTTACGTACTTTCCTGGTGAACCGGTAAACACTTCTGCAACAAAGAAAGGTTGTGAGAAAAATCTTTCAACTTTTCTTGCACGGTATACTACTTGTTGATCTTCTTCAGACAATTCGTCCATGCCTAGAATAGCAATAATGTCTTTTAATTCTTTATAACGTTGTAATGTTCCTTGAACCGCACGGGCAACATTATAATGCTCTTCACCAACCACATTAGGATCTAGTTGGCGAGAAGTTGAATCCAATGGATCAACCGCAGGATAAATACCTAACTCAGCAATGTTACGTGATAATACAACAGTTGCATCCAAATGCGCAAAAGTTGTAGCTGGCGATGGATCTGTTAAATCATCTGCCGGGACGTATACAGCTTGAATAGATGTAATTGAACCTTTTTTAGTAGAAGTAATACGTTCTTGTAACATACCCATTTCTTCAGCAAGAGTAGGCTGATAACCTACCGCTGATGGCATACGACCAAGAAGTGCTGATACTTCTGTTCCTGCTAGTGTGTAACGGTAAATATTATCAATAAACAATAAAACATCGTTACCTTCATCTCGGAATTGTTCTGCAATTGTTAAGCCTGTTAAAGCGACGCGTAGTCTGTTTCCTGGAGGCTCATTCATCTGACCATAAACCAGTGCAACTTTGTCTAATACGTTTGAGTCTTTCATTTCATGATAGAAATCATTACCTTCACGAGTACGCTCACCTACACCTGCAAATACTGAATAACCAGAATGCTCAATAGCAATATTACGAATTAGTTCCATCATATTCACTGTTTTACCAACACCAGCACCACCGAACAATCCAACTTTACCCCCTTTGTTGAAAGGGCAAATTAAGTCAATGACTTTTATGCCTGTTTCCAACACTTCTTCTGAGGCAGCTTGCTCTTCATAACTTGGAGCAGCACGATGTATTTCCCAACGTTCTTCTTCACCTACAGGGCCTGCATTGTCAATAGGGTCGCCTAATACATCCATGATTCGTCCTAGTGTTTTTGTACCAACTGGAACTTTAATTGGTGCTCCTGTTGTAGAAACATCTAAACTTCTTTTTAGTCCATCTGTAGACCCTAAAGCAATAGTTCTAACTACACCATCACCTAATTGTTGTTGTACTTCTAGAGTTGTTCCTGTAGCAGGAATTTTCAGCGCTTCATATATTTTAGGAACGTCTTTGCGTTCAAACTCTACGTCAACTACTGCGCCAATGATTTGTACTATTTTACCTGAACTCATATTAAAATCCTCAATACTTATTAAACTGCAGCGGCTCCGCCAACAATTTCTGAAATTTCTTGTGTAATGGCAGCTTGACGTGCCTTGTTATAAATCAACTGTAATTCTTTTATTAGATCTGATGCGTTATCAGTAGCGTTTTTCATAGCTACCATTCTAGAAGCATGCTCACTGGCAAGGTTTTCTAGTACTCCTTGATAAACTAAAGATTCAATGTAACGTCCCAATATAAAATCTAAAACTTCTTCTGGACTGGGTTCGTAAATGTAATCAAAATTTGTTTTGATTGCTTCATTTTCAGTAGGCTCAAGTGGTAATAATTGTTGTACAGTAGGTTTTTGAACAATAGAATTGACAAAATCATTAAAAACCAAATACAAGCGATCGATTTTTTCGTTGGTAAATGCATCCAGCATCACCTTTACAATGCCTATAAGATTAGTCACTTCTGGGTTATCTCCTAGTGAACCAACACTTGCCTTTAAATTTACATCAATCTTTTTAAAAAATGTTGAAGCTTTGTTACCAATTGTAACTACATCAATTTCTACTTGCTTTTCCTGCCATACTCTCATGTCTTCAACACTTTTCTTAAAAAGATTAGTATTTAAACCACCACATAGTCCACGATCAGTGGAGATAACTAAGTAGCCAACCCGTTTTATTTCACGATTTTGCATGAAAGGGTGTTTGTATTCTGGTGAAGAATGAGCAAGATGGCCAATAATCGTTTGCATCTGTTGTGCATAAGGCCTAGATTTTAACATCTGATCTTTGGCCTTTTTAATCTTACTGGCTGAAACCATTTCTAATGCAGAAGTTACTTTCTTAGTAGACTGTACACTTTTAATTTTGGTTACAATTTCTCTTCCAACTGCCATAATTATTACTCTGTTTAATTTAAAATATTATAAACTAATGTGATTATAATATATTTACCATGTACCATTTTTTATGAATGATTCAATGCCATTTTTAATGGTAGTTTCAATCTCATCATTGTATGCACCAGATGCACTTAATTCTGTCATAAATACTTCATTGGTATTATTCATGTTTTCTAATAAGGCTTTTTCGAAATCTCCAACTTTATTAATGGCAATTTTGTCCATGTAACCCTTATCAACGGCATATAATATTACAGCCATTTCTGCAACACTCATAGGAGAATATTGCCCTTGCTTCATAAGCTCTGTAACTTTTTGACCACGTTCTAACTGATTTCTAGTAATTTCATCTAGATCTGAAGCAAATTGAGCAAAAGCAGCCAATTCACGATACTGCGCTAATGCCAAACGAACACCACCACCTAATTTCTTAACGACTTTAGTTTGAGCTGCACCACCTACACGAGACACAGATAAACCGGCGTTAATAGCAGGACGAATACCTGCATTAAACAAATCAGTTTCTAAGAAAATTTGTCCATCTGTAATTGAAATTACGTTTGTTGGTACAAATGCTGACACGTCACCAGCTTGAGTTTCAATAATTGGTAAAGCGGTTAATGATCCAGTTTTACCTTTTACTTCACCGTTAGTAAATTTTTCAACATAATCCGCATTAACTCTTGAAGCACGTTCAAGCAAACGTGAATGAAGATAAAATACGTCACCAGGATAGGCTTCTCGTCCCGGAGGACGTTTTAGTAGTAATGATACTTGGCGATAAGCCCATGCTTGTTTGGTTAAATCATCATAAACGATTAAAGCATCTTCACCACGATCTCGGAAATACTCACCCATTGCACAACCTGCATAAGGTGCCATGTATTGCATAGCTGCTGAATCAGACGCTGTAGCCGCTACAATGATAGTGTGCTCCATGGCTCCAAATTCTTCCAATTTACGTACAATTGCAGTTACAGATGAACGCTTTTGTCCAACTGCTACATAGATACACGTAACCCCTTTGCCTTTTTGATTAATAATCGCATCAATCGCAACAGCTGTTTTTCCTGTTTGTCTGTCACCAATAATCAATTCACGTTGACCACGACCAACTGGTACCATTGCATCAATTGACTTAAGTCCAGTTTGAACTGGTTGGTCAACTGATTGGCGCTCAATTACACCCGGTGCAATGCGTTCAACTGGCGACATTAATTTGGTCTCAATAGGTCCATTTCCATCTATTGGAACACCTAAAGCATCTACAACACGGCCAACCATTTCAGGTCCAACTGGAACCTCTAGAATTTTACCTGTACATTTGGCTTTATCGCCTTCTGAAATGTTTGTGTAATCACCCATGATCACAACACCAACCGAATCTCTTTCTAAGTTAAGAGCCAAAGCATAAGTGTTGTTAGGCAATTCAATCATTTCACCTTGCATTACATCAGCAAGGCCATGAATTCGTGCAATACCATCAGATACAGATACAACTGTTCCTTCTGTTCTTGCTTCTGATTGTACTTCGAAATTCTTTATGCGCTCTTTAATAAGTTCGCTAATTTCTGATGGATTCAATGTCGTTTGCATTGTGACTCCTCTTTCCAATTAGTGAGTTATACTCAATAACTCGTTATTTATTTGATCCTTTGATTGCATTAATTTTTTATAATTAATTCAAAAGTTCTGTTTTTAATTTTTCTAGTTTAGCTTTCAATGAACCATCAATAACTAAATCTCCAGCAACAATACGTGCACCACTAAGAAGTGATACATCTATATGTTGACGTAGATTGACAGTTTTACCAATTCTTTTTGATAAAGCATTAGTGATGTCATTTAATTGTTGTTGGTTAAGCTCTTCTGAAGTGTAGACGTCTGCACTTAATAACTTAGCATCTTGCTCACTTATGTACTTATAAACATTAACCATATCTGGCAGCAAGGCCAATCTATTGTTATTTGCCATTAAAGTAATAAGGTTTTTGTAACCTTCATCTGCATCTGTTCCAACTAAAAGCTCAACCAAAAGGTCATTGCTCTTATCTGGTGATGAGAAATATTGTGAGACTTCATCTAAAGATGCAACACCTGCAGAAACCGTTAGATGGTTTAACCATGAATCAACCAAACCTTCGCCTTTGGCATAGTCGAACGCTGCTTTAGCATAGGGGCGAGCCAGTGTGACATATTCAGCCATGATTAAATCTCTTTAACCAAGTCATCTAACAAGTCGGCATGAACTTTTGAGTCAACTTCTTTACTAAGAAGCTTCTCTGTACCTGCCAGAGCTATAGTGGAAACTTGTTTTCTTAAGTTTTCTCTTGCTCTATTTGATTCTTGTTCTATTTCAGCTACAGCGGCCGCCAGTTGACGTTCTTTTTCAGCAATCGCATCTGCTTTGGCTTGATCTTTAATTTTACTTGCCATTTTGTTAGCAGACTCACGAACTGATCCAGCCTGGTCTTTGGCTTCATTGACGATAACTTCAGCTTCAGACTGGGCTTTTTTTAGAGCAATATCGGCTTCATCTGAAGCAGCCAATCCATCAGCGATCTGTTTTTCACGCTCATTCATTGCGCCTAATATAACTGGCCATATGTACTTCATTGTAATTAAAACTACAACAAAGAAAACAACCATTTGAATTAGTAATGTGACATTTATACTCATTGCGATATTCTCCTAAATAAATCTAAAATATTAATAATATTGTCTTAAAGATTTAATTTAGCTTGCTGTTAAAGGTCCTAAAAACGGGTTAGCAAATGTAAAGAACAATGCCAAACCAATACCAATCATAGAGATTGCATCAAGCAAACCTGCGATTAAGAACATTTTACCTTGTAACATAGGTGCTAATTCAGGTTGTCTTGCAGATGATTCTAATAGTTGACCACCTAATATAGCAAAGCCGATTGCTGTTCCAAGAGCAGCCATACCAATTATCATTGCAACTGCGATTACTGTCATACCTTGTACATCAGCGATTAAAGCCAAGTTTTCCATCGTTTTCTCCGATTATTTTATATTGACGAAATTAAAAAAGTTTTATTTAAAGTTTATACTAGTGTCCAGTATCATGAGCTTGTGATAAATAAACCACACTTAACATCATGAAAATAAACGCTTGTAATGTAATAATTAATATGTGGAATAAAGCCCACAATAAACCCAAAAAGAATTGTGCAATTATCATAATGATGCCACCAAATGACAACATTTGTTCAAGCCCATAATTCAGGGTAAATACAGCGATTAACATAAAAATCAATTCACCTGCATATAAGTTACCAAACAAACGTAAGCCAAGTGAAATTGGTTTTGCTACTGTCTCTACGGTATTTAATAACATGTTTGGAATAAAAAGTATCACTTTACCGACAACGCCTTTTGCTTCAAAAGGGTGGCCAAAATACTCTCTGGCATAACCACCAAGTCCTTTTTTTGTAAAGTTATAAAACATAACTAACAAAATAACAGCACATGACATGCCTAATGTAATATTGGGATCGGTTGATGGAACAACTCGCATGTATTCAATGCCAACTAGTAAACCTGCAGCAGGCAATAAGTCTACGGGAACCAAGTCCATAAAGTTCATTAAAAACACCCAAACGAACACACTTAATGCTAACGGTGCAACAACATTACTTTTATAATGAAAAAGGTCGTTTACTTGGTCATCCACAAACTTAATAATCATTTCAACGAAATTTTGTGAGCGCGAAGGTACTCCTTTTTGTGCGTTTTTTGCAATATATCCAAAAAACCCCAAAAAAACTGCAGCAGTTATCAATGTAAATACAATGCTATCTACATTTACAGTCCAAAACGCCGATCCTTCAACCAATTCTATTTGGGCGTTTACTAAGTGATGCTCTATGTATCCGCTAATGCCGCCTGATGCTGATGCCATTACTCTGTTCTCTATTTTTTTCTTATCTAAATACGGTTAATAATGCTACAAAATATATAACCAATGTAGCCATAAATCCTACTATAACTGGCACAAATGGAAGTGCCAATACAGCAAAAGCAAAATAAAACATAAAACTTATTGTTAATATTTTGAGCGCTTCTGCCCTAAACATTGTTCCTTTCATTCTTTGTAATGATTGGTCACCTAAACCAAAAACCACAAAAGCAAATACCAAGCTTCCTGCAAAACTAATGCTGGCCCCAAAAAAACTGGCGAAAGCGGCTGTTGATCCCTTCAACAGAAAAAAAATAACTGCAATTACTAGACCAACTAACAGTTGCCAAACTGGTAATAAAAAAACTATTTTTCTTACTTCAGATAATGACGTTTGTTGTGCCATAATTAATTGCCTTTGCTATTAACCCATAATAATTACCGGCCAAAAAACAATTGCCCTCGATAAAAGCGGGTGCATTATATAGGGTTAAATGTTTTTAAGCAACATAAGAAGAAAATTATATGGCGTTTTTAGTTAGAATTTAAGCGCAATTTCAATTAATGAGTTAATATTACTCACTAATTGTTTTGTTTCTGGTTTAAGGAATCGCAAGAAGTGTCTGTTTTATGGGTACTTTCTAACATGAAAAGCTTATGTTTTAACTGCTTTCTTTTCAATAATTCTACTCGGTAATGACTTGTTCCTAGTTTTTCTGTCATTTCTTTCAAGTGACAGGTAAATTTTATTTTTTCAGCCTTTTGTGGATTAGATAGAGTCAATAAAGATAATGCTATGACTTCATTGATCCTCCAGTCATTGGCAGGTAAATTATTTTGCCGAACTTCTAATACATTTTTTAATTTTTTTCTGGCTTGTGACAATTTACTATTGTTTATGTCTATTTCAGCTGATGCTGATAAAGTTTCATTGTAATAGAGGTTATTAATGCCTAGCTTATGGAGTCGTAATTCGAGGGCTTTATCAATCCATATTTTTGCTTGTTCTATCTCTTCTTTATAGATATACATTCTTCCAATATTGGTCATAGGAAAAGCAACATTAACATTATTATCTTGATTTTTATTGTATGTTATTTTGTGCGCTTTCTTAAACAGGTATAAGGCTTTGTCTACTTCTCCCATGTCAGCTGCAATCATTCCCAGGTTATTTTGTATTCCTGCAACATCTTCATGTTCATCGCCTAGAATGTTAGTTTCTATTTTTAATGACTCTAAAAAAGTTTGTTCAGCTTGTTTATATTGTTGATTCTGCCTTTCCACTAATCCCAGGTTGTTCAGTGTTTTGGCATACTTTAATGTCTTGTTTAGTTCTAGCTTTATATATATGTTTTTAGCTTTTGTTAAACTTTTGTATGCTAAATCATAAAGACCTGTTTCATAATATGTCGCCCCTAGTCTGTTATAAGCTTCTGCTGTTAAAATATGCTGATCGCCTAACTTTTCTAATCTTGATTTTGCTACAAAAGCAAAGTGTTCTAATGCTCTATCGTTTTCACCTTGAGCATAAGCCAACACTCCTAATGAAGAGTGGCTTTTTAATGTTTTGTGGTTTTCTCTTCCATATAACTGTTGGTTAATAGTGTGGGCTTTTTGATAATTAACTTTCACTTTATCAAAGTCTCCCAAACGCCAGTATACGTTTCCCAATAACAAATAACTATTGGCAACCTGTTCATTTTTGTCACCCAGCGTTTCAATTCGCTTAAGAAGCGATTCATTGATCATTTGCTTTGCTAAATCAAGTTTTCCAATTTTATATAAAGTTTGACCATATAGTTCAGCTATATCTGCTTCGAGGATAATATCTTTATATTTTTTAAGATTATTGTAGATTGGTTTGATTTTTGATTCTGCTTGCTTAATTTTTCCTAATTTTAAAAGCAAACTAACCTGAGACATTTGCACACTTAATGTCCCTTTTGGATTATCAATCTCTGAGTATAACTGCATGGCTTTTGAAAACATGAGATCTGCTTGGGTTAAGTCACTCATGTTCATATAAACATTACCAAGAGTTAAAAAAAGCGTGGCTTTTGTGAGTTTTTCATCCTTAAATTTTTGTTCTAATTGCTGACTCGAATGGTCTAATAAATCTTTCACATTTACAATCTTTTTTTCTGTAATTAATGGATCGGATATTGTAAATATATTCTTTAAAAAGTTGGTTATTTCTGTGACTCTTTTTTGCTCTTGCTGAATTTCAAATAGAGATTTCTTTAAATGAGATGATTGAAAATATAAATTAATTGATAATACAATTAAAGACAGCATAGCCAATGCACTCATACTAACACTTACTTTATGCCTTTGAACAAATTTAATTATCCGATAAAAAATGGCATCTCTTTTGGCTATGACAGGCCGATTATTTATAAAGTTTTCAATGTCATCTGAGAATTGTGCTGCTGATAAATACCTGTCCTCTGGTTTTTTACTCAAGGGTTTGGCAATTATTTGTTCTAAATCTCCAGAAATCTTTTTTGAAAGCTTTGGTTCAATTTTGAATATTTCAGAGCTACTGTCTGTGTTTTTGCTGGCCAGTTTTACTTGCTTTTCTGTAATGAATTTTAACGTTTCAGATAAATCTGCTTTTTTGGTTTTATAAGGCATCTTTCCAGTGATCAATAAATACAGTAAAACTCCCAATGAATATATATCACTTGCGGTATTTATTCTTTTGCCATTTATTTGTTCTGGACTAGCATATGCAAGGGTCATCATTTGAGTAGATAGCGTAGTATGGTTATCTTTTTGGCTGTCTTCTTGAGATAATTTTGCTAAACCGAAGTCCAAGAGCTTTGGCTCTCCACTTTCTGCTATCATGATGTTTCCAGCTTTAATATCTCGGTGAATAATTAAAGATCTGTGCACCGCATCAACTGCTGAACAGACTTTTTGAAAAAGTCTTAAACGTTGCTTAATATCAAGTTTGTTGTTTTCACAATATTCATCAATGTGAACCCCTTTAATATATTCAACAATTAAAAAAGGCACGTTCTCTTTTGTAATGCCACCATCATAAAGTCGTTCAATATTGCTGTGGTTTAATGACAAGAGCACTTCTAGTTCAGTATTAAAACTGTTTAAAATATGCTTTGAATACCTTCCTGTTGTTGCAAACTTGATCGCCACTTTTCTGGTAAAACCATCTTCGGCTTTAGTGCCCAGATAAACATCACTCATTCCTCCTGAGCCCAGTTTTTTTTCTATTGTATAACCATGAATTTTTTTGGGTGGTTCAAAAGCTTGTTTAAAATCATTGTGCCACTTTGGTTCTGTATCTAAAACAGATGACTGAGAATAGTGCGCCTTTAATAATAGTGCCAATTCCTTTTTAATATCCGCACTGACATTTGTCTTGGATAAAATAGCTTCATGATTTTCTTTGGGTTTATTAATTATTTCTTCAAACAACTCCCAAAGTACACCCCATTTGTTTTGTTGCGATTTCATCTCTACATTATGACATATTTAATTTTTCTTTGCTAAAATACTAACATGTCTAAAACCTCACATGCTGCCAGTGACATCACTCAGTTAATTATTCGTGATGATATAACTGATGAAGTAAAAAATAACCAGCTTCTGTCCTTGGTCTATTCTGAACTGAAATCAATTGCTCAATACAAAATGGTTTCGGAACGATCAAACCATACACTTACTCCAACAGCCTTGGTTCATGAAGCCTATTTACGCTTAGTTAATGACCCAAATTTACAGTGGAAGTCACGCAGACATTTTTTTGCTGCTGCTGCAGAGTCAATGCGAAGAATTCTTATTGAATCTGCCAGAAGCAAACTTTCGTCCAAACGTGGCGCAAATGCTATTCACTCAAATAACTTTGAAAGTATCAGAGCTGAAGAGGATGTGTTTAACTCTAATATTTTGGAACTTGATCTGGCACTTTCTCAGCTAGAAGACAAAGACGAAAATATGGCCAGCGTTGTAAAGTTACGTTATTTTTCTGGTTTAACTGTTGATGAAACAGCGTTGGCTATGGATGTTTCACCAAGAACAATTAATCGCTTATGGACATCAGCCAGAGCATGGCTGATTGCTCATATGTAATCATTTCAGAATTTTATTTATTCGAAACCGTTTTTAAACAAGCGGTCTAAAATTAATTCTACTTTTGCAAATCCTCCCACTAAGGCATCTCCTGCTTGGGCAAACCCTCCATAAAGATATAGATCGTTGCCATCTAGATACAGCTGACTGGAGCCCGAGGCATCTACCAACCCTTGACCGATTGAGTTCCAGTTAGTGCCATCCCAATAAGCTAAATTGTTAACATTTGTGTTTCCAGCGGTATCAAAACGACCAACAACTATTAAATTGCCATCTAATACTGCCATTTCATTCACTGCATCAAAAGAAGAGCTTGTATCTTCTAATCCTTCGCCTAGAGCAAAGCAAGTATTTCCGTCCCAACGCATTATGTTTTTAGCACTGATAAATAATCCACCACTACAAACACCATTAAAGTTTCCACCTACATAAAGATCATCTCCATCTACTTTCAATGCAGACACCACTGAAACATTCGAAACAAGATCAGTCCAAGTCCCATCATTATTATATTTTACAACTCCTGATCCTCCATTTGCGATCAAGTCTCCTTGATATACTTCAAAATAATTGGCTCCAAATAAACCTTCTAAATGTTCAATAGTTGAGCCATCCCAACTGATAACTGAACTTATTCCGTTTAATAACCCTGATACCACCAATTTATTGTTCCACACAATCATAGGACTATTGCTGGTGGCAATAAATCCTGGAATGGCAGGAGTCCAGTTAGTGCCATCCCATTTCGCTATTTGGTTAACCGCCTCACCATTGGCCATATTAAATAATCCAGTGGCATATAAGAATCCATTATATTCAGCTAAATGACGCACATAAGGATTTCCTGTACTAGACCATTCTAGTTGACTAATTGATTCCCAACGGTTGTTGCTTTTTAGTTTGGCTACATAATTACTTCTCTTGTCACCAATAAACTCAAAAGCTCCCGCTAGAATAATATTTCCTTGAAACTTTGTAATATCACCTGTTCGGCCAGTATTACCGTATATTGGTGCATTTTTTACCCCAGACCAACTATCTCCGTTATAACAAACTGTCTCTCGCCAATATATTTCTGCGTCATCTGGTGGACCTTGAGTCAACATACAAAATTGAGATAATCCACCTTGCTGCATTTCTAAAACTCTGAAATTATTTAAATCACCTAACATTTGAGCACCAGGAACAGCTTGCCAATCATTCCCAATAAAAACAGCCACGCCTTTTGCATCAGCATCTACGTGGGTAAAATCCCCGCTCCCATAAAGTGGTCCCAGGCCAAAAGCTAATTGACCAAAGTGTGAACCCATATCCAACGAACTGCCTGTTTCTGACCAGTCATTATCTCCGAGAACAACTTCTGATATACTGCCTGCTGCATGCCCTGAAACCATCGTCGCTGTTGGTGTACTTGCTGTGACAGTCGAGCCAAAGGAAACCATGTCTCTAATGGGTTGTACGCCACCATTATGGGTACCTCGATCTTGCCATTCAGGAATTGAAGAATTCCAGCTCAGCAAAGTAGTCCCGCTACCAACATGTATAAAGTTTGTGGTGGGTAAAATGGAGTAGACTGTTGTATTGACGCCGTTTGATGTTTCTTGAGGATCTGAAAAGAGGGGTGTCCATGATAGACCATCAGTTCGAACAATTCTTCTAGCAGAGTCCTGCGATGACATCATATTGACTTGAGTGAAAGCCCCTCCCAGATAAACAGAGCTTCCATTAACATCTGCTTCGATGGCATAAACAGAACCATTAGGACCATTTCCAATACCATTAGGTTGATACCACCCCAAAGAGTTAGAGTAACAAGCAAAATAATTTAGTCCTTTGATTCCACCTAAATTCGTAAAATCTCCTCCAATACATATATCTGTACCGAATGCTTCTACTGCTCTAATAGGAAAAGAGCCTGACAACAAGGGACAATTATCGCTATTATTATCATGAATGTTTCCCGTTGTGCTCATAATACCATTTTGGTATCTTATTAATATATGACACTCTAAATCGTTATTGGCATTAATGAATCTTCTTGGTACGGCGTTTCCAGTGGCTCCGACAAAACCTTCATTGTTTCCATCAAGAACCCCAATTGGCAAAGTTCTTGTGTTAGAAATTCCATCGCCAAAAAAATCTTTAGACCATATGAACTCTGGCTCTGATGCAATGGCCATATTGAGGAACAGAAAGGTGGTTATGGTCGCTAAATATTTACTATTCATGTTAATTCTCAAACTTAATTTAATATTGTTTGATATTACATGCGAAATTTTCAGGTTTGTTACGCCAATTATTTTAAAAAGTTTTTCTACTTTATTAAAAAATGGTAATCATTTCAAAGTAAGTGGTTCAAATCCGCTTTTAAATATAAAAGGAATTTCACATGCTTGGATATCTAATAAATCGTCGTATTGTTTTTGTAATTCATCAATGGGCTCAAATATGTCAGACTCCACCCAAACATTTATGTCTAATGGTAAGTTTCCATAACTGGCATCTATATCGCATGGCCGAGCAACACGAAGAAAAGCTGAGGCTGAACTGATTTCAAAATCAGAGCAACGTGAATCGGCCCCCACTCTTTTAGCCGCTTGAAGCGCAGCCATTAACTTATCAGATAAGCTGCCTTTATTGTTTAAAAAGGCCGTTTCCATATCTGTTACAACACTTGTTGATAGCAAAATGTTACCAGCAATAGCATAGTTTTGGCCTGTGACCTGATGAAACTCAGAAAAGCATGCTGGCCCTGTAAACGCAGCGCTGTTTTGGTTATCTTCAATTAAATCAACAGCAAGGTATTGGCGTTGGGATGAGTTATTACTGACGTCATTGGTGTTGTTTGCAAGCCAATCCATAATTTCTTGTGGCCTTTCTCCCATTAACATTCTTGCTTTTGCATTGTTTTGGTTGGTTGGAGACCAAAATGATTGTGTATGAATAACTCCTTGTCCTAAAACAATATCACTGATAACAATGGCACCGTTTTCTTGCCCGATACATGTTGCCCCAGCACTTCCAATTTCGCCAGTTTGAGGGTCAACAGCAACGATTGAAAAAGTAGCATTCGCATTGTTAACAGTGGTAAATATTAAAAAGCATAATAGGCAAATTTTTTTCATTGAGCGACTCTCTGATCTAGTAAAAAATGATTTTATTAGTTTATTATAATTATGGCTCTAATAAAATAAATTATTAGTGTAGGATTAAATCCTTTATCTCTTTTTTAAATAATGATTCACAGTTTAGAAAAATTATATAGGCCAGACATTGATGGTCTTAGGGCAGTTGCTGTATTAACCATTCTTTTTTACCATGCTGGTTTCAATTGGGCACAAGGTGGTTTTATAGGAGTAGATGTGTTTTTTGTTATTTCTGGATATTTAATAACCAGAAACATAACACTTAATATTCAAAAAGAAAACTTCTCATTTAAAACCTTTTATATTAGCCGAATAAGAAGACTATATCCCGCTTTGCTATTTACACTGTTAATAACTTTGCTGTTGGGCTACTTGTTGTTTTCTCCCAATGATCTACAAAGGCTTGGTCATTCATTAAGTTATGCTCTTTTATCTGTTTCAAATTTTTTCTTTTGGGGGGAAGCAGGTTATTTTAATACTAGCTCAGAGATCAAACCCTTGCTTCATACCTGGTCTTTATCAATTGAAGAGCAGTTTTATTTAATTTGGCCTTCAGTGTTATTTATACTTGTATTGAAAAAGAAACGTATCATTATTGCCTTTTTTTGTTTTATTTCTATCGTTTCACTGTTGTTAAGCCAATGGCTCATTACAAAAAATCCAGAAGCTGTTTTTTTCTTACTGCCTTTTCGTATCTTTGAGTTTTCCATTGGTGCGATGTGTGTTTTCATGCCACGCATTAATTTATACAATAGATACATAAAAGAAATAATGACTATTATAGGTATGCTATTAATTTTTGTTCCTGTACTGCTTTATTCACACTCCACAGTTTTTCCAGGGATATCGGCTTTGCTGCCTTGTTTGGGAACAGCCTTAATTATTTATAATAAAGATTCCTTGTTTTCAAACATTGTTTTTAATAATGCTTTATTAGTCAAAATTGGATTAATGTCTTATTCCATATATTTAATTCATTGGCCACTTTTTGTTTATTATAGATATTGGACCTTTTCTCCTTTGAGTTTGTCGGCTGCATTGTGTTTGTCTGGACTCAGTATATTTTTTGGATTTTTGATGTGGAAGTATATTGAAACTCCTTTTAGATACAAAAAGAATAAGCAAAGTTCTCAATTGTTCTTATTGCTGACTGCTGTTATTGCATTGGTATTACTTTTGCTCTCAACTCTGGTTTGGTTGAGTAAAGGAGTGCCCTCTCGCTTTCCTGATCATTTTCAAATGTCTAATAATGAAATTAGAGAAAATAGAAACAGATACTGGAAAGAATTTAGAAAAACAAAAAAAGAGCTGTTGATAGGAAATAAGGAATCAAAACAAGTCGTAATTATAGGAAATTCGCATGCCATTGATTTAATCTATATGCTCAGACAAAACAACTCGAACATTAACATTGTTTTTCTTCCAACATCTCATAAATGTTATAACTTTGGTACTGCAATTCACAATAAAGACAAAAATTACTGCCAATCAAAACTGTCAGAAAATTTAGCCAATGAATACATTAAAAATGCTGACTCTCTATACTTACATGACCATTGGCCAAAACTTGATCGCATAGACTTTGAAAATAGACTACAATCAATGCGGCTTTTAACTTCTGCTCCAATCTATGTTTTTGGTCCCAAAATGGCGTACAAAAAATCTATTCCTTTGATTGTCAATGCACATATGCGCATTGCTACTGTGAATGAATTTAGTCAAAAGTTTATGAAAAAAGACAGAATTAAGACCAATAAAATCATAAAAAACACTGTTGAAACCACAACTTTACAAAATATCCATTATGTAGATATGCTAGAAACACAATGTGGTAAATCTCTTTTAAGTTGTGAAATTATCTCATCAGCAAACCAAGAGTTTTTATATTTTGATTCCGAACACTTTACATTATCCGGAGCCAAAGAGCTTGGTAGCAAGCTCAAAACTAAATATCCGCATTTGTTTTAAGTCAAAAAAAAGCAGCCACTGTTGGCTGCTTTGCAAAAGTTCAGTTGTTGTCTATATATTACTCAATTTCAAAAAGCATAAGCTCAACTGGTAAAACAGCTCCCCAACCAATGTCTTCTAATAATTCATCAGTTATCAGTATCGCTTCGTTTCCTGTTGCTGATGGTTCCATTAACTCATCGGTTCCAGCTGCGTTGACTACGGTATCAAAATGGCTAACAGAAGAGCCTAGTTCAAGTGGGCTAGGGGCATACATTCTTACATGTCCATCACTAACACCTGCAGTTAACGTACCAATTTCAGCTGTAACAGCAGGTCCAACCCAGTGTAGGTCTCCACTATCAATGGCTGAAGTCACTCTTTCAGCATTTGTCATTCCTGCATCTCCCCATGTCTCGCCAGTTGAATGATCCTCGAGGAATGAAGAATAAATATCTATATCAGGTTGACCAAATCCTGTTCCAAAGTATTCACCAGTGGTTTCATTTACAAAAGAGGCTACACCTAGCCCATGTCCAACTTCATGTAACACTGTATCATAAAAAGAGACGGTATTTGCAGGCGCACCACCAGAGGATGTGGCATAAAACCAGTTAACACTATTTGTCATTCCGTCTCCTAAACAATTAGGGTTATTGTCTATATCTGAGTTGAATGTAGCGCCTATATCACTTGAACCATCATTGTCAGAGCCTCTTTGTTTATTGGCCAGTGCTTGCGGATACCATGTATCAGCCACAAGAGCTCCTGTAAAATTTTTATGCGCAGTACTGGCGCCAGCTGACCCTAAAACAGCTCCTGAAGAAGAGCAAGACTGTGGGTTCATTTCAGCATCTACTATTATGGTTTGACTGCTTATTAATAGAATTCCCCAGTAGTTAATAGCCGCTTCAAAAGAAGCTCTTCTCTGTTCACCAATATTAGCACCTGGTGCTGTTGAGGCAACCAATATTGGGCCAGTATCATTAAAACCTTCTGCTGGGCCATCTCCATAATTAAAATTAAATGTCGCTGCTGAAAATACCGCAGATGATGAAAGCAATAACATTAAGGCATAACATGATTTGTTTTTCATTGCGTTTCCCCTTTATGACCATGTTTGTGCTCAGTTACTTTTGTATTGCAACTGTGTTTCTGCTTCCCATTGGAATCTAAAGTTACTGTTGACATGTGTCGGTATCTTCCTTGTAAGTCTACCTTTACATGTCCATCTGGCATTATTTGTGGAACTAGGCCTTCATCTGAGCGATTCAAAGCATTTGATTCTGAGTTTGATAACCTCAAACTATCAGTAGCTCCTGTCGGTTTTTTGGACACGATCTTACCTGATTCTGGATCTAACCAAACAACCTTTGCCGATTGTGTCGGTGCATTGACTGATGCAGATGCTGGTTGATTTAGATTGTGCTCTTTGCTAATAACCGATACGCTTGTAAAAACTAAGCTTATTGGTATTAATTTACGTACGAAATTCATAATTACACCTTTTTTTATTGTCAAAGATGAGTCAAACACACGTTATAAATGACTCATTACCACATGAAAATAACACAGTCTCAACTTTTGTTAAAGTAAAAAATCATATATTTCAATTATATACAGCTAAAACCTGATTATATTAATTACACTTTTACTTCAGTTCATTTTAAATTTTCATAACTGAATTGGCAATTGTGTTGTATTTTTTCTTTGACCCAAAATAAAGTTACTATTAGTTGATTGCACTACATTAAGTGTTAACAGTTTATTCATCAGAAATTTTTCAAGCTCATGAGTATCCTGTGCTGTCACCTTCATGAGGTAGTCATAATTGCCTGTTATAGCTGAACATTCTAAAATATATGGACTTTGTGTAATAAAATCATTGAATATGTTGAGTGTCTCTATGTCGTGGTTTTTCATTGAGACTTGTACATAAGCCATAACACTGAGTCCAATTTTAGTTGGATTGAGAATGGCAACATAGTTTTTTATAACACCCATCTCCTCTAACTTTCTCACTCTTCGCCAACAAGGTGTTTTAGATAGGTTTACCTTGTTGGCTAGCTCTTGATGACTAATATGTGCATTTTTTTGTAATTCTTTTAAAATTTTTTTATCAAATGAATCTAGTTTGTGCATGGAACTATATCCTGTTATTTTACTTAAATTAGAATAATATTCTTTTTTATCTACAATTTATAGTTTATTGAGGATTTTATTCCTGATTAAATAGTTATAATATTAATTCTTTAAACGGTTAGTCAATTATGTCACGATACACTTCAACCCTATACTCTGCCAAAGTAGCAGACGACAATGGATTCATTTCATATACTAAAGATGAACATCTTATATGGAAAGATTTGTTTGCTGAACAAAAACAATCTGTGATTCATCACATGTCAGATATTTACAAACAAGGGATGAATATAGTTGATTTGCCTGAAAACCATATTCCCCAATGCACGGATATATCTAAAACACTATTAAAAACAACTGGTTGGGAAGTTGAACCTGTGCCTGCTTTGATTGGATTTAATAAATTTTTTAATATGCTAGCTAATAAGAAATTTCCAGCTGCTTCATTTATTAGAACACGAGCAGATTTTGGTTATGTAAAAGAACCTGATATTTTTCATGAAATATTTGGACATACTCCTTTGTTAACTCATCAAAAAATTGCAGATTTTTCTCAAAAAATAGGACTTGTTGGTCAAAATGCTGATCCAAAAGATCATTCTTGGTTAGCTAGATTATATTGGTTTACTATAGAGTTTGGTTTAATTAAAGAGAACAATGCTTGTATGCCCTATGGATCTGGATTGGCATCATCTCCAACAGAACTTGATTATGCCGCTAACAGTAATGTTCCTTACAGAGTGCCTTTCGATTTACAAACTGTCTTGCGTACACCCTATAGAATAGACATTAAACAACCGATCTATTTTGTACTGGAGTCACTGGACCAGTTATCAGAAATTAGTGCAATGAATTTATTGAAAGAAATACATAAGGCACAAAAACAAGGGCTTAACAAGCCGCTACATCCTTTAGCTAAAGCCAGTTAATTTAATCTATTAAAAAGAGAGTTAAACCATGACAAAAACATCATGTAATATCACAGAAAAGAAATGCCTGCCATGTGAAGGTGGAGTAGAAATTAATTCAAAAAAAAATAACCAGGAACTGTTATCTCAATTGCATGCAGATTGGTCGATTAATAAAAAAGGCGACAAAATACATCGCCAATATATTTTTAAAAATTTTACTAAAACCATGTTTTTTGTAAACGCTGTAGCTCACATTGCCGACCAACAGTTTCACCATCCAGATATTCAGTTTGGTTATAATTATTGTATCATTGAATATTCAACTCATTCTGTTGATGGCCTTACTGAAAATGACTTTATTTGTGCTGCTTTAATCGATAAATTATAAGTGAGAGTATAAAAAACCTAGGTGGAAATACAAAATATATATAAAACCAGAGCACTATTTGAAAATCGTCTCTGGTTTTATAAAGTTTAAACTAAATTATTTTTCAACAGCGACAATAAATAGTTCAACTCTTCTGTTATGTTGGCGTCCATTGGCATTAATATTGGTAGCTATAGGATTGCTTTCTCCTCTACCATAAGCCACTAGCCTAGCAGAATTAACTTCTTGATTAACCAAATAGTTTTTAACATTTCTTGCTCGGTCCTCAGAAAGTCTCATATTATAGTCTTCAGAGCCTTGAGAGTCTGTAAAACCAATTATTTCTAACTCTGTGTCTTTGTACTTATATAAAACTTTAGCTACAGAGTTTAATACGGGATAGAAGTTGCTTTTTATTGAATATTCATTACTGTTAAAAGTTATGTTTCCAGGTAATATTAATTGAATTTGGTCACCTTGTCTTTCGACCCTAACTCCTGTTCCTTCAAGTTCTCTTCTTAACTCGGACTCTTGGTGATCCATATAAGCTCCAATTCCAGCTCCAATAGCTGCGCAACCTGCGGCGGCATTGCGAGCGTTTTTACTGTTTTTTGTGGCGCCTATTAGACCACAAACAACTGCTCCCGCTGCTCCATACTTGACACTTTTTCTGACTTTTTGTTCACCTGTGTATGGGTCTCTAGTAGTACACGCTACCAACGACATTAATGTAACTATTAACAATATACACTTTATTCTTAAATGATTCATAATGGTTATTTTGTATTAAAAAGGTAAGGGCATTATAGGATTGTTTTTATGAATTGAAAGTGAATGTTTTTATTTAAAGCCTTTAAAATTAGCGTAAATGTTCATTAGTTTTACTGTTTAACATCAACAACTATATTATTTTTATTTTTTTTTCTAATTTTCTGATATCTAATAATTTCAGAACCTTTTCAGAACTTAATCATAATTCAAAATAACTGATTGATTAAAATTTCAAATATTAATAACTTACTTCTTAAGGAAAACACAATGAACAAAATACGTGCAAATATCACCCTAAATAGACCGGTTACTTTTATTACAATTTCACTCCTGTTTTTTCTCTGTTCTATCTCTCAAGCCAGTGATCTTGACATACCTAATACCTTTATTGCTAATCAGCCAGCAGTTGCAGCGGATGTTAATGCTAATTTTGATGCAATAGAAGTCGCAGTAGATGATAATAACAGTCGTTTAGCTGCGCTTGAGGCCTTGGTCGTGACAATGCAGGCAACAGCAACTGCTCAACAAACAACTATTGATCAATTACAATCAGAATTAGCAACATTACAAAACAATACTGTTTTAGAACTAGATGGTTTATTGCAATATGCTTTAATAGATGGATACGATACAGCAGAGTTCACCAATGTTAATGTTCAAATCAATGATGGTTCTGGTGATACAGACGGTGAAGTTAATGGTAAAGGTAATTTAACTATTGGCTACCATGAAACATCACCTTCAGCTTTAGATTTTTGCTCTGACCCACAATACACTGACAGTGTTAATTGTATTGGAAATCTAGAAATTTGGGATAACAACGTGCGTACAGGATCTCATAATTTGATTATAGGTGTAGGGCACTCCTTTACTAGTTTTGGCTCAATAATTTCAGGCAGTACAAATATTTCTAATGCTGAATATGCCAACATATTAGGTGGAACGTTAAACAATACTTCTGGAATTTTAGCAAGCATATTAAGCGGGGAAAGGAACAATGCCTCTGGATATGCTTCAAGCATATTAGGCGGAAGAAGTAATGTCGCTTTAGGTGAGTATTCAAGTATGTCAGGTGGCAGATTAAATTCAGCTTCTGGAGATTATTCAAACGTTTCAGGAGGAAGATTAAATTCAGCTTCTGGAGATTATTCAAACGTTTCGGGTGGGTCTCAAGGTTCAGCAACTGGCAATGATGACTGGGTTGCAGGCACTTTATCAGAAGATAATTAGGAGTAACTATGAAAACGATACTACTGATTAGCTTGCTATTAAGTTCTCAGTTATTAGCTGGTGACCTAATATTTAAAGATGGTTTTGACAATAACGCTGCTCTATCAGGCACAGCTTCTGGGATTAGTTCCTCGGGTTTGGTATTACAGCTTACTTCGGATTCCATTACTGAAAATTTATCAGTCAATGTCAATGGAACATTTGAATTCAGCAACCGCATCACGATTGGAGCCGATTGGAATGTCAACATCAATACATTGCCTACCAATCCAGAAGCATTGGACTGTGAATTAATTAATAACAGTGGGACTATGACAATGGGTGGTGTTAATGACTTAGAAGTTTCTTGCAATGATAGTTCCTTAAACTGGGACCAAGATAACTGGGACAATGGCAACTGGAATTAAGATTTTATATACAGATTTAGAAACCTTTTTTTAGTTAGCAAGAAAAGGTTTATAGGTTTTCAGTTAGTGCTTAAATAAAATCAAAGTGGCTTTGAATTGATCTCTGGGTAACTAGACATTAAACTAAAAGTTCATTTATAAAATTTACTCAATATCCTTTCAATGAGATTTGGTTGTTTGTTGTAATTATCTGATTTGAATTTTTGTAAAATTTCTATTAGCGCTTTTTTTGATTCTTCATCATTATTTTCATTTATAAATGTGTTGCATTTTAAAAGTGCTAGCTCTACATTTCTTAGTGATCTTTTTATTTCCCTTTCTTCTATATTAAAGTTTTGATATTCTTCAAAGGCATTTTGATATTTTATAATCAATTGATTATTACTTTTTTCTTCTGCCCAAATCTTATAAATAAACTCTATTTGTTTTTTTTGATTAAATCCGTATGGATTTTTAATTTCATGTTGCTGCTTATACTGCTCAAAAAGTTTTATATCATCTTGATTTTCATGAATAAACTGGTCTTTAAATTGATTGGATATTTCGTTTTTCTCATCATTATACAATGAAACGTTCTGTCTAGTAGAGAGCGTTTCGTTTATTCCCATGTCCTTAAATAATATTTTAGATTTTTTATCAAAGTCATTTGTTGAACCAACAAAATTAAATATTGTAAGAATAGAAATGGCTTGTTGATATAAAGATTCATTTGTTTCTTCAATTGCTGAAGGAAATTTTTCAATTAACCATTTACATAGAGAATTATTTTGTTGAAATTGATAAAATTTATCGAAGTTTATGATTGTTCTCTGTTGTTCTTGTCTTATTTTCTTATCAAAAAAATAATGACTAATTAACCTCTCAAATGGATCTCTTATGTATGTAAAAAAATAGAGTTTTCTGTGTTCAAAGTTACTTAAAGTTTTCTCATCAACATAGTGACCAAAAACAAGTTTTATTATATCGTTATTATAAGATTCTTCTAAAAATTTTATATCGAGATTTGCGTTCTCTAATAAAGAGGTTGTGATATGTAGGTTTTTAAAACCAATGTGGTTTTTAAAATGACTAATAAGCGAGCTTCCTGCTGTTTTTGGTATGTGTGTTCCAATAAACACATGATTATTGTATTTAGTCATATACGTTTTACCTTCTTGATTTACAACTTTTTCAAATATTCATCAACCATGTCTTCAGGTAAAACCAGGTGAGCGGTATCTTCTGCTGGCCAACCTTTGGCTCTTAGTTGAGTTTTCATGGGTTGTGGTGTAATGCTATGCACTTTTACTTGTGCATCTTCAAGCTCATCTCTTAATGAGTTTGCAAAATGTGCCAATGCAGCTTTGGTGGTTCCATAAGCTCCCCAGTAAGCTTTTTCTACTGTTTTGTTGTTTTCTAATGTAAACAATATGCTACCTTTTGATTTTTTAAGCAGCGGAATAAGGGCTTGAGTAAGAAAAATTGGTGAGTTCAGGTTAATTTGCATTTCTTTTAACCAACGTGTGGCTTCATAATGAACAAATTCGGTTAGTCCACTGAACTCGGCTGCAGTATGTATAAGTGCATCTAATGAACCAATATTGTTCTCAATATTCAAGGCCAATTCATTAAAATCATTTGGAGTAGAGCCAACCAAGTCCATTGGTAAAACCATGGGTTCTTTTCCGCCTTTATCTATTATTTTATCGCACAAAACATTTAATGAACGGGGGTTTTTATCCGAAACTATCACATCTGCTTGTTTTTTACATAATGCTAAGGCCAAGGATGATCCCAAACCACCGCAAGCTCCTGTTAATAATATTTTTTTATTTTCAAATCTGCTCATTATTATTTTCCTATACAAAAAGATGAAAATATTTCACCCAATAAATCATCACTGCTAAACTCGCCTGTAATTTGGCTCAAGCTTTCTTGTGCTTGTCTCAAATCCTCTGCAACCAATTCACCTGCTTGATTATTGATGAAGTTATCTTCTGCAATGGCAATACTTTCAAGGGTTTTTTCTAATTGAGAAATATGTCTTGATCGGGCAGAAAAGCTAGACTCCGTATTAGCTTCTGAACTTATCATCTCTAATATTTTTGCTTCTAACAATTCAAAACCTTCTGTGGTTTTTGCAGAAACAAGTGTTTCATTGTGTTTTAATTCGGTAGCATATTGGCTAATGTCTTGTTTATTATAAACGACCAGGGTTCTTTTGTTAAAAGGCAGATCTGATAAGTTTTTTATTTGGTTATCTAAATTTTTTGATGTGTCTATGACTTTTAATATGAGATCCGCCTGTTGTAGAATAGCTTTGGCTCTTTTTATGCCTTCTTGTTCTATTTTATCAGATGTGATGTGTATGCCTGCTGTATCAATTATCTGCACAGGTATACCATGAATATTGATATTTTCTTTGACCACATCTCTTGTTGTACCAGCTATGTCTGAAACAATAGCGGTTTCATTGCGGGTAAATAGATTGAGCAAAGAAGATTTACCCACATTGGGTTGTCCTATTATAGCAATTACAACACCTTTATTGAGTAGCTCTCCCTGCTGTGCTTGTTGCAAAAGTTTCTTTAAACTCAAGTGCAAGTTTTGCATTTTATCTTGCTGTTGTTTGTCTGCTAAAAAATCTATTTCCTCTTCAGGAAAATCAATGGCTGCTTCGATCCATACTCTTAAAGCAATCAATTGCTTCAATAGTTTTGCTATATGTATTGAGAATTCGCCCTGTAAAGATCTTTGAGCTGCTTTTGCCGCTTGTTCAGTTGAAGAACTAATTAAGTCTGCTATGGCTTCTGCTTGGACCAAATCAATCTTGTCATTCAAAAATGCCCTTTGTGAAAATTCCCCGGCTTGCGCCATTCTAGATCCCAGTTTAATCACTGCTTGCAACAGCATGTTTAAAACAATGGGTCCGCCGTGCGCTTGAAGTTCTATCACATCTTCGCCAGTAAATGAGTTGGGATTGGGAAAATATAAAACAATACCTTCGTCAATAATGGTGTCATTTTGAATAAATTGGCAGTATGTTGCTTTTCTTGGTTGTGGGTTTTTTTGACACAAGTCTTGACAAATTTTTAGGGCTTTTTCACCTGATATTCTTATGATACCAACACCGCCAATACCAGGTGCAGTGGCAATGGCGGCGATAGTATCGTGCTGTTTCATTAATTTAACCTTTTTATTTTTGAGCGTCTATTCTTTTGGTAATCACCCATTGTTGTAGTAATGACAATGAACTGTTTACTGCCCAATATAATACCAATCCAGATTGGAAGAAAGCAAACATAACTGAAAATGCAATTGGCATAAATTTCATAATATTTGCCTGCATTGGGTCCATACCTGGTGTAGGCGTTAATTTTTGTGTCATGTACATTGCAAAGGCATTAATAGCTGGCAATATAAAATAAGGATCTGGTGAGCTCAAATCTTGTAACCACAGCATAAATGGTGCTTGACGTAGTTCAACTGATTCAAGAAG